>JAIRML010000212.1 GCA_031258665.1 Oscillospiraceae bacterium
CCTCCTGGGCCGGGTCCAGCATGGGGATGTTGAGCTCGACGAACTGGGCCTCCGGGAAAGCCTCGGCCACGTTTTCGGTGGCGTTGCCCGTCTTGATCAGCGTGTTGACGCCGACGACGGAGGCCTGGGTGTAGTCCCGGTTGTTGAGGTAGCGGCGGAAAAAATCGACGGGCGTGCTCTGGATGGGCGCGCCCTCCCCGTCTGTCACGCCCCAGATGTACACGTTTTTGTCGGACGAAAACCGGCGCACCTCGGCGGCGGTGAAGAGCAGATTTCTCTCCGGCAGCACCGTCGAGTAGGGGACAAACAGGAGCCCCTTCCCCGGGTGGACCCAGTCCGCCAACTTGGCGAAGTCCTCCCGCTTGAGGCAGTTCACCACAGAGAACGCGTTTTCTACCAGGGCGGCGCTCGACATCGGCGCGGCGGCCGGTTTTTCCGGCCAGAGGACGGGGCGCAACGTCGTCAGAACGCCGGCGCCCAAGAGAAAACCCGCCAAAAAGATGGCGACCGAAAGGCCCGGGGGGCGGCAGCGCGCGGTCCGCATTTTCTTGATGTGTACGAATGGCATATGGCGTCACCTCCGGGCGCGGTCGAAACCCTCACGATGTTAACGTCTCCAGTATACCGCATATAAAACACAATTTCAACAAGAGGATATTTTTGGTCCGCTGTCGTTTTGGTGACATCTTACAGGCCTATCCGGCGCCGCGCCGAGCGCGGCGCCTTATGGCAGCCAGGCGTCGCAGTAGGCGCAGCAGCCCTCTTTTTTGAGGGGCGGCAGGTGAGGTTCCCTCGCCGTGATGCAGTGGGGGTTGGCGCACAGGCGGGCGCCGCCGCGGTAGGCGACGTCCGGCGGTGTGCGGTCGGGCTCGGAGAGCAGGTCGAGCAGCAGGGCCATCCGGATGTACATGCCGAGCCGCGCCTGTTCGAAGTAGACGGCCCGTGGGTCCCCGTCCACATCCGGGTGGATCTCGTCCACCCGGGGCAGCGGGTGCATGACCAACATGTCCGGCCGCGCAGCCCGCATCTTGGACGCCGTGAGGATATAGACGCCCCGATGTCTTTCGTATTCCAGCGGGTCCGGGAACCGCTCCCGCTGGATCCGCGTCATATACAAGACATCGAGCTGCGACATTGTCGCGTCCAGCCCGGTCACCTCCACATAGCGTTGACCGCGCGCGTGCAAAAAAGCGCGGAGATAGCCCGGGATGGCCAGCGCGCGGGGGGAGATCAGGTAGAAACTGACGCCTGGGAAGCGGCTGAGCGCGCGGATCAGCGAATGGACCGTGCGGCCGTGTTTTAAGTCGCCACAAAAACCGACGTTCAGCCCGTCGATGCCGCCGCGCAGCCGGGTGATGGTGGCGAGGTCCGTCAGGGTCTGCGTGGGGTGCATGTGCCCGCCGTCGCCGGCGTTGATGACCGGGGTGCGGGCGTAGAGCGACGCGGCCAGCGCGGCGCCTTCGCAGGGGTGCCGCAGTACGATGATGTCGGCGTAGCCGGAACACATGATGATCGTGTCCTTCAGCGACTCCCCTTTTGCCACCGAGGTGCTGCCCGGCTCGCTCATCGCGAACACGCTGCCGCCCAACCGGTGCATGGCCACCTGAAACGAGAAGCTCGTGCGGGTGGATGGCTCATAAAAAAGCGCGCCCAGCACATGGCCGCGCGCGCGTTCGCGGTACCCGGCCGGGTGACGGAGGATATCGTCAAACTTCCGGTAGAGCGCCGCCCACTCCTCCAGCGTCAGGTCGGAGAAATCGATAAAGTGCCGCACAGCGCGCACCTCCCGGCCAAACTTTTTCAACAAATAAAACAAGAATTTTGGGTTGTGGGCTGCGGAGGCAGCCCACGTTAGAACAAGACGAGGGAGGACTGTCGTTTGGTTCGCCTGGTTGATGTGTGCAAGACCTATGACAACGGCACCAGAGCCCTCAAAGGCGTGAGCCTGCGCATTGACGACGGGGAGTTTGTGTTTTTGGTGGGGCCCTCCGGCTCCGGCAAGTCCACGATCATCAAGCTGCTGACCGGGGAGATCCGCCCCACCGAGGGGCGCGTCCATGTCAACGGGTACAGCATTGGCGCCCTGCGCGCGCGGGACATCCCGTTTCTCAGGCGTACACTCGGCGTGATCTTTCAGGATTTTCGCCTTGTAGAAAAGAAAAGCGTCTACGAAAACGTCGCCTTCGCGATGCGGGTGGTGGGCGCGTCGCCGCGCGAGATCCGTATGCGCGTGCCCTATGTGCTCGACCTCGTCGGGCTCTCCCACAAGGCCCGCCGCCGCCCCTACGAGCTCTCGGGCGGCGAGCAGCAGCGCGTGGCCATTGCGCGGGCGCTCATCAACAACCCCAAGGTCATCATCGCCGACGAGCCCACCGGGAACTTAGACCCGGCCCGCTCGCTGGAGATCATGACCTTGCTGGAGCGCATCAACGCGCTGGGCGCCACGGTGCTTGCCGTCACACACGAAAAAGAACTTGTGAACCGCTTTGCGAAACGCGTGGTGGCCATCGACGGCGGGCGGATCATCAGTGACAGAACAGGCGGGTACTACCAGTATGAAGCGGTACGAAACTAGCTATTTTTTCCGGGAGGGCGTCCGCGGAGTCTTTTTGCACGGATTTATGAGCTTTGCCGCCATCGGCGTCATCGTGGCCTGTCTGCTCATCATGGGCAGTTTTTCCCTGCTCGCCTACAATTTAAACGAGCTCATCGGCGACATCCAAAACAGCAGCGAGATCTATGTCTTTGTGGACGAGGCGCTGTCGGACGCCGAGGCGCGCAGCGTCGGCACGCGCATCAACCGGCTCGACAACGTCGACATCAGCACATTTGTCTCCAAAGACGAGGCGCTGACGCAGTTTGGCGAGCGGCTGAACGAGGAGTACAGCGCGCTGATCGAGGGGCTGGAGCGGGACAACCCGCTGCGCCACCGCTATGTGGTCCGCCTGATCGACACGGCGCAGATGGCCGAGACGGCGGAACAGCTCCGGGGTGTGCCCGGTGTCGACCAGGTGAACGCCCGGCTCGATATCACCGAAAACATCCTGCTCGTGCGCGGTGTGGTCAACACCGTCAGTCTGGCGCTCATCGTCGTGCTGCTGGCGGTGTCCGTGTTCATCATCTCCAACACGGTCAAACTCGCCACCTTCGACCGGCGCGAGGAGATTGCGATCATGCGGGTGGTGGGCGCCACGAAGCGGTTCATCCGCTGGCCGTTTGTCGTCGAAGGCTTTTTGCTGGGGCTGACCGGCGCCGTCGCCGCCTTTTTTCTCCAGTGGAGCCTCTATGCGTCGCTCTCGCGGCGCGTCACCGAGGGGCTCAAAAACATCGCCCTTGTGCAGATGGCGCCCTTCGACGAGATCTTGCCGGCCGTGCTCCTCGTGTTCCTGCTGGTGGGGTTTCTCGTCGGCGTGGGGGGCAGTCTGCTGACGATCCGCCGGTTCATGAAGGTGTGACCGCCGCGAAACGGCTGCAAACCGCAATACCATCTCGGGAGATAGGGAGGACGGGGTCGTGCGAAGCAACAAAACGCGTGTGTTTGCTGTGGCGCTGGCGCTGCTGCTCGTGTTTGCGCTGGTGTTTGGGTTTGTCTAT
>JAIRML010000281.1 GCA_031258665.1 Oscillospiraceae bacterium
TTTGCGGAATTCATTTCCGCAAACCGCACCCCGCGAGGCGCCTCAGCGCCTCGATCCAACCCCCGTGTTGTTGAAAAACAAAGTTTTTCAACAAATAAAACAAGAATTTGGGTTGTGGGCTGCGGGTGCAGCCCACGTTGGCTTTTTTGCAGTGGAAACATTCATCTCTTGCGCCGGGTGCCGACATGGTGTATTATATCATAAGAGATGTGCAGCCGCCAAGTGCGGCGTGCGCGCCGCGCGGAAAAGGGGCAAAAGGAAAACGATGGACCGGGAGGTGACGGGGTGAGAGAGGCGCGCAGAGCGGTGGGGCGTTTTTTGCGCACGGCCGATATGTTCTTGTTGTTTGTGTGCCTGCTCGCCGCGTCCTACGGCATGGTGCTCATCTCCAGCGCGACCGCCGCGGAGGGGGGGGGCAAACGGTACCTGCTGGTGCAGGGCTGCGCCATCTTAATCGGCGTCGTGTTTTTTATTTTGCTGTCCCTCGTCGAGGTGGAGACGCTGGCGGGTTTTTGGAAGGGGATTCTCGCTTTTAACGTCCTGTTCATGTGCCTGCTCTTTGTCTGGGGCGGCAAAGACGCAAGCAACCGGAGCTGGCTGAATCTCGAGTTTCTGCCGTTCTCGATCCAACCGGCCGAGATCGTGAAGCTCGGGTTTATTTTGTTGCTGGCCAAGCAGATGTACGAGCTGTCCCAGCGGGAACGACTGAACCACATATTGTCGATCGGCATGCTCGGCGCCCATTTTGTGGGCATGGCGGCAGTCATCTTTGGGACCTCGCGGGACGGCGGTATGGTCGTCGCTTACGCCTGCATCTTTTTTGCCATGTGCGTCGGCGCCGGGGTCCGCTTTCGCTGGTTCGCCGCGGCCGGCGTCCTGCTGGCGGGGGCCGCGCCGCTGATCTGGAATTCGCTCGAAGACTACCAGCGGCAGCGCATCCTCGTGGGGTTTCACCCGGAGCTCGACCCGCTGAATTACGGCTACCAGTCGCTGCAGAGCAAGACAGCCATCGGCAGCGGCCGGCTGTTTGGGCAGGGGCTCTACCGCGGCAACCACACGCAGCTCGGGAAGATCCCCGTCAAGGAGTCCGACTTCATTTTCTCGGTGGCCGGCGAAGAATTGGGCCTCGTGGGCTGCCTTGCCATCTTGCTGCTGCTCGGGATCATCGTCGTGCGGTGCCTCTATGTCGCCACCCGGGCCAAGACGGAGCTCTCTGCCTCCGTCTGTGTGGGTGTGGCGGGGATGATCCTGTTCCAGACGATCATCAACGTGGGCATGTGCCTGGCGCTCACGCCGGTGGTGGGGCTGACCCTCCCGTTCTTCAGCTACGGGGGCTCGTCCACGGTGGCGGTATTCGCCGCCATGGGCCTTGTCTCCTCTGTCCGGCGCAACCCCAAACACCACTGGCTGAAAGACTGACCACAAAATTTCCGGACCGCGGCGCGGCGCCGGGTCATGACGAAGGCAAAGAGGGGTGTACAGAGTTGGAAGAGAAAAAACCGGGTGTCAATTTTATCCATGAGGCGATCAACCGCGATTTGGCCGAAGGGGTGTACGACCGGGTGCAGACCCGTTTCCCGCCTGAGCCGAACGGGTACCTGCACATCGGCCACGCGAAGGCCATCTCCATCAGCTTTGGGGCGGCCGAAAAGTACGGCGGGCTGTGTAACCTCCGCCTCGACGATACGAACCCCACCAAAGAGGAGGTCGAGTATGTGGAGGCGATCCAGGAGGACATCCGGTGGCTGGGGTACGAGTGGGATCAAATATTTTACGCGTCCGACTACTTCGACTTCCTGCACGCGTGCGCGGTCCGTCTCATTGAGAAGGGCCTCGCCTACGTATGTGACCTCACCGCCGACGAGATCCGCGCATACCGGGGTACGCTGACCGAACCGGGCCGGGAGAGCCCGTACCGGGTGCGCCCTGTCGCAGAGAATTTGGATCTCTTTCGGCGTATGACGGCCGGCGAATTCCCCAATGGCGCGCGGGTGCTACGCGCAAAGATCGACATGGCATCGCCCAATGTCAACATGCGCGACCCGGTGATCTACCGCATTTTACACGCCGCGCACCACCGCACGGGCGACACGTGGTGCGTCTACCCGATGTACGACTTTGCCCACCCACTCTCCGACGCGGCCGAGAAGGTGACGCATTCGCTGTGTTCGTTGGAGTTTGAAAACCACCGGCCCCTGTACGACTGGTGTCTGGAGGCCTGCGAGATCCAAAACCCGCCGCGGCAGATTGAGTTTGCCCGGCTGAATTTGAACCACACGCTGACGAGCAAGCGCAAGTGTCTGCGGCTTGTGAACGACGGCTCGGTGGCGGGCTGGGACGACCCGCGCATGGCCACACTGTGCGGGATGCGCCGCCGCGGCTATCCGCCCGCGGCGCTGCGCGACTTCTGCGAACGCATCGGCGTGGCGAAGGCGGCCAGCGTCGTCGATTACGCGCTGCTCGAGGCCTGCGTACGCGACAACCTGAACGCAAACGCCCCCCGCGCGATGGCGGTGCTGCGGCCGCTGCGGGTGGTGGTCGACAACTACCCAGAGGGGGCCTCGGAGGCGCTGCCGGTCGAGCGGCACCCCGGCCGGCCGGAGCTCGGTGTGCGGACAGTGACGTTTGCGCGCGAGATCTTCATCGAGCGGGAGGACTTTGCCGTCAACCCGCCGCCCAAGTACCACCGCCTGTATCCGGGCGGCGAGGTGCGGCTGAAAAGCGCCTACCTGGTGCGCTGCGTCGGGTACGAGGCGGACGAACAGGGCGAGATCGCTTGCGTGCATGTGACATACGACCCGAACAGCAGGGGCGGGGAGTCGCCCGACGGCCGGAGGGTCAAGGGGACGCTGCACTGGGTGTCGGCATTGTGCGCGATCCCCGCCGAGGTTCGGTTGTATGACCGGCTGTTTTTGGTCTCCAACCCGTCGGATGAGGCGGACGTCGGGGATTTTACCGAGAACTTAAATCCGCACTCGCTGGAAGTGCTGACAGGTTGTCTGCTTGAGGAGGCGCTGGCCGGGGGCGCGCCCGGGGACATCTTCCAGTTTATGCGGCAGGGCTATTTTTGTGAGGACAAAGAATCCACCCCCGCGCGCCGCGTCTTCAACCGCACCGTGGGTCTGCGCGACACCTGGGCGAGACAAAACAGTTAGCGCCTTGCCGCCGCGAGGCGGCAACAGAAAACAAGAAAGTTTTGGAGACAGATCCCATCCGTGGTTTGCGGAATTCATTTCCGCAAACCGCACCCCGCGAGGCGCCTCAGCGCCTCGATCCAACCCCGGTGTTGTTGAAAAACAAAGTTTTTCAGCAAATAAAACAGGAATCCTGGGCTGTGGGCTGCAGGCGCCGCCAACATTGGACAGGGCTCCAAAAAAAGGGCGGCAGCGCATGGCTGTCGCCCCAGTAAGAAGGGGGTATTGATGAGTTGGACTGCTTGCAGTATACCCGAAAGAGCGGTGTGATATACCCCCGATTTGCGCGCGCGGATCTGCGTGTTTGCGCGCGGGTCTGTGCGCGAGTCGGATAAGAGAGGAGGCGGGTGTGTGAGACGGGTGGGTACCGGAGCCCTCTGTGTGTGTCTGCTGCTCACGCTGACGGGCTGTTTTTCCCCGGTAGATGACGAATTGCTGGTACTCCCGCGCCAGCCGCGGGACTCTGTGAAGTTGCAGCGATACATCGACGAACACGTCGCTTCCGGCGGCCGGCAGATCGCGCCGCTGACAGGGACAAACCGGCAGACCATCCAGAAAGTCGATATCGACGGCGACAAGCAGGAGGAGGCCGTCCTCTTTTTTCGCTTTTCCGGCGACACGCCGCTGAAGATCTTCTTTTACCGGATCGACGGCGAGGAGTATGAGCCGCTCTCCCGTGTCGACGGCGAGGGGGATTCGATCCAGAGCATCACCTACGCCGACCTCAACAACGACGG
>JAIRML010000101.1 GCA_031258665.1 Oscillospiraceae bacterium
AACACAAGAGATTATCTCGCAACAAAAAAATTTGAATCTAAATAAAGTGTCGTAGTAGTGTTAGAAAACCCTGCGGAAAAGCAATCAGAGGCGCCAGCGGTGAAATGGCGGCCCCACTCTAAAAACCGATAGTACCTTGTTGCCACGAAGCGGCAGCAAAAAACAAGAATTTGGGTTGTGGGCTGCAAGGGCAGCCCACGTTGGACCAAGAGGGTATCAGATCACCTCGCGGCCATGCATGGGGTGTATGTCGATCTCCGCTGTGGAGACGGCGGCTTTGACGGACACGTGCGGCAGCGCGCCGAGGCGCCCCGTGAGTTGGTTGATCTCGTCCATGCTGCCGACCACAGTGAGGGAAATGAGCGCCAACGTACCCCCGTTGACCGGGATCCCCATACGACCCCACAGCAGGTGGTGGTGCTCAGACACGATGGTGTTGAATTCGACCTGTACCAGGGATGGGTGGTCCAAAATCGCGCTGATAACGGCGGCGCGCGCCATGGCGCATCACCCTTTCTCCGGACGCGCCGGAAAGGATTTCCCCTTTCATGGGTCCTTCGGGATCTCTCACTCTTGCAACTCTCGCAGACATCATCATATGCCATTCACGTGCACTTGTCAAGCGTCTCCGGTATGCGGGCGCAAATAGTTGATTTTAATGCAAAAATATAATAAACGAGGGCCTTTATACTGAATATTGTGTCATTGCCAAAGCAATGACACAATATTCAGTATATCCAATCCGTTCCCTAGCTTTTTTGCAGTGGAATCATAGTTGTCCATCGCTTGACAGAGGGGATGGGAATCATATATAATATATAAAAAAGAAAGCATAATTTCTGTAAAATCTATGCAAGCCCATGTCGGGGGGCCCGTGCCGGACGGAGAGCGGCGCGGCTTTTGGTGTGGGATTTTGCGGACTGGCGGCGTTCCAACATGGGTTGCATCTGCAACCCACGTTGGCAAACGAAGAGAAGGGTGATGAAAACGCATGAAGCAGATGAGAAAACGGGGCCGGCGCTTGCTGGCGGGGGTCCTCGGGTTCGCGCTGTTGGCGGCGGCGGTACCGGTTCCCGTCACGTTGGCTGAGGCGCTGCCCGGACTGGCGGATTTGAGCCGCCAAGCGGCGGCCGAAGGCATGGTGCTGCTCGAAAACCCGGTGCTGGCGAGCGTGGAGAACGCCACAGGCCGCGTGCTGCCCATCGGCGGCGGGCAGACCATTTCCGTATTTGGGCGCGCCCAGGCCAACTACTACAAGAGTGGGACAGGTTCCGGCGGCGCCGTCAGGGTGGACCATGTCACCGGTATCCTCGAGGCGCTGCGCGCCAGCCCCTATGTGCGCGTCAACGAGGATCTGGCCGGCATTTACGCCGATTGGGTGCGGACGCATCCCTTTGACGACGGCGGCGGCGGTTGGGCGGCCGAACCATGGTCGCAGGCCGAGATGCCGCTGACGGACGAAGTGGTGAGCGCCGCGCGGGCCCAGTCGGGGGCAGCTGTGGTCATCATCGGTCGCACGGCGGGCGAGGACAAGGACAACACCAACACAAAGGGCGCCTACCAGTTGGCGGACCTCGAGGTGGAGATGCTTAACAAGGTCCACGCAGCCTTTGACAGGGTGGTGGTGGTACTGAACGTCGGCAATGTCATCGATATGGCGTGGGTGAAGAACTACCCGAAGGCGGCCGTTTTGTACGCGTGGCAGGGCGGCATGGAGGGCGGCAGCGCCGTGGCCGACGTGCTCACAGGCGATGTCACGCCCAGCGGGAAGCTGAGCGACACCATTGCGGTCGCGATCGGCGACTACCCCTCCCACGGGACTTTTGAGGGCAAGACCAAATTTGGCAGCACCGGGAGTTCGTTGAACACGCGGATCTTCTACGCGGAGGATATCTATGTGGGCTACCGCTATTTTGAGACATTCGCGCCAGAAAAGGTTCTCTACCCATTCGGGTTCGGCCTTTCGTACACGACGTTCGACATCTCTGTCGACGCCGTGACATACACGGACGAGACTGTCGCAGTCGAGGTGACTGTGACAAATACGGGTGCGGTCAAGGGCAAAGAGGTCGTGCAGGTGTATTACAGCGCGCCCCAGGGCCAGCTCGGCAAACCCGCCAGAGAACTGGCGGCTTTTGCGAAGACCGGCGTGCTGCCGCCGGGCGGGCGGCAACAACTCACAATCTCCTATCGGGTCGCGGACATGGCCTCCTACGACGACGGCGGGTACACGGGTCATGAGTCCGCCTACGTGCTGGAGGCGGGCGATTACGGGATCTATGTGGGCAACAGCGTCCGGCACGCCGCTCTTGCGGGCACCTACGCGCAGAGCGCGCTGCGGGTCACGCAGCAGCTGCAGGAGGTCCTGCCGCCTGTGGAGGCTTTCAAGCGGATGAAGCCGCAGGCCGGCGAGGACGGCGCCTACTCCGTTGTGGCCCAAGATGTGCCCTATACGGCGCAGGAGGCGGCGCAGGCGAACCTCAACGCGCGGATCGCCGACAACCGCCCGGCTGCCCTCCCGCAGACGGCGGCCAAAGATCACAAGCTCATCGACGTCTACAACGGCGATGTCACGGTGGACGAATTCGTCGCCCAATTCACAAACGCCGATCTGTCGGCCGTGGTGCTCGGCGAGGGGATGAACAGCACCAAGGTGACGCTGGGCACGGCGTCCGCGTTTGGCGGGGTGACAAACTCCCTGCTCTCGCTCGGTCTCCCGATCGCCGCCGCCGCGGACGGCCCTTCCGGTATCCGCATGGAGGTCGGTATGCAGTACGCGACCAGCCTCCCGAACGGCACCCTGCTGGCCTGCACCTGGAATCTGGAACTGATCGAGCGCCTGAGCGACCTGTGGGGCCGCGAGATGCTGCTCAACAAGATCGACACGATCCTGGGGCCGGGCGTCAACATCCACAGACATCCGCTGAATGGGCGCAACTTCGAGTATTTTTCCGAGGATCCGCTTCTGACAGGCACGATGGCGGCGTCCATGGCCAACGGCATCCAAAAACACGGGCCGACCCCCACCATCAAGCACTACGCCGCCAACAATCAAGAGGCCAGCCGACATTATGTCCACTCGGTGGTGTCGGAACGGGCGCTCCGCGAGATCTATCTCAAAGGCTATGAGATCGCGGTGAAGAGCGGCCATGTGCGCTCTGTCATGACATCGTACAACCCGATCAACGGTCTGTGGACCGCCGGCAGCTACGATCTCAACACCACGGTCCTGCGCAACGAGTGGGGGTTCGATGGGATCGTCATGACCGACTGGTGGGCCAAGATGAACGAATCCATCTATGCCGCGTACAGCGACACCAACACGCGGGCCATGGTCCGCGCGCAAAACGACCTGTACATGGTGGTGGACAACAACACGGCGGGCAGCTGTTCGCGCTTTAACAACAACATGGGCTACATCGCAGACGGGTCTCTCACGGTCGGAGAGCTGCAGCGCTCCGCGAAGAATATCACCAAGTTCCTGTTAAAGAGCCCCGCCTTTGCGCGGACGGCCGGTGTCCCGGTTGTGCCGAGCTATACGCGGGGCGAGGACTGGTTTGCGGTGGAGGACAACCTCCCCTCACTGGATCCCAAAGTGACGGAGATCACGGTGGGCGGCAAGAGGATCACCACCTTCAATCCTCTGATTCTGGACTACAAAGTCTACACCAACAAGGAGATCCGCGGCGGCGCGTACCCCACGGTGGCCGCTGTGCCCGGGGAGGGTGTGGCGATCTCTGTGTCGCAGGCGACCGCCGACCGGCCCGCCGCCGTGATCACGGCCTCTGCCGGCGGGTTTGAGCGGATCTACAAAGTCATCTTCACCGACGAGGAGGGGCTCGTCCCCATCTTGGAAAATCCGAGTTATGCGCACCTGGCCGGCATCTTCTTAGACGGCGAGGCGCTGGAAGACTTCGAGCCCACAAAACTGCGCTATTCGGTGGGGTGGGAAAACCGGACGATGCCCGCCGTCACGGCGGTGCCCATCGACGGCGCGCAGATCTTGAGCATTGTGTCCGACGCCGCTTCCGCCGCCGTGACCATTCGGTGCGCCAGCACAGATCAGGTCAATGTCTATGTGGTGAAGTTCGGCGCGTACCCGCGCAGCGACGAATTTGATACGACCGAGATGAAGTCGTTTTGGGCTGTCAACACCGACACGGCGGGCAGCGGGGAAACCGCCGCCAACTGGTCGCTGACCGCCGCCCCGGGCGCCTTGCGCGTCACGGCGGAGCGCGGCGACTTCTGGACGACGCACAACGATCTCAAAAACTTCTTCCAGCAGGAGGCCTTTGGCGATTGGGAGGCCACCACCAAGGTCACAATCAACAAAGTGCCAAACGCCAATTATAACGGGCTCGGTGTCGTGGCGTTCCAAGACGTAGACAACTATGTCTGGCTCAAGTACGAGTACAGCAGCCAGCGGCTCATCGGCCTCGTGAAAGAGGACGGCGCCGCGGAACCGGTTTCCTTCGGCGCGCTGACGTCCGCCCAGATCACCGACCTGATCGGCGACAACCTGACACTCTACCTGCGTCTGAAAAAGATCGGCGACGTGTACACCGGCTCGATCGGCGTCGACGGCGTCAACTTCACCGTACTGGGGTCTGTCGCGGCCGCCTATTCTGAGCCGAAGTTCGGCCTGCTCTGTTCCCACGGCAGCGTCTCAAACACCGTCGGGTCGTTCTACGCCGATTACGACTATGTCCGGTTTGACCGCGAGGCCCTGCCTGCCGCCGCCGATGTCGGCGCCGACACCAAGCTGAAGCTGGCCGCCACGGAGCCGGCCCTGCTGACGCCGCGCATCACCCCGGTCGCCTCGGACGACACGGACGGCGGCCAAAGCTACACCAATTGCAGCAGCGGGGAGGCCCTGGCATACCGGCTGAACATCCAGGAGCGCGGGACATACAAGCTGTCGGCGCGCATCAAATCCAGCGCGTCGGAAGTCGCCCAGATGTCGTTCTCGCTCTACGTCGACGACACCTATCTCGGCGCGTTTTCCACCACGAGCACCGGCGGCCGCTGGGTCACATTGTCGCGGGACGTCGAATTGGCACAGGGCGTTCACACACTCCGGATCGCGTTTG
>JAIRML010000039.1 GCA_031258665.1 Oscillospiraceae bacterium
CCGGCCCCGACCGGCGGCCGGACGGTCTATGTCAGGGCCGCGGACGCCGCCCAAAATGTGCTGCCGACGGTGGCTGTCACTGTACCGGAGGGTGTGAGAAAGCACACGTTTGACATCGACCTGACGGGGCTGGCGTCCGGCGCGCTGACCCTCGAGTCGTCACTCAGCGCGGATTTCGGCGGCTCCAATGTCTACACGTCGCGGCTGGTGGTGTATGTCGCCCAGTCGGTCATCGACGACCTCTACGAAGAGGTCAAGACGCCCTACGAATACGGGGTGATCCTGCGGCCCGGCCAGGCCGGCGACATAGACAGCAACGTGGTCGACAATCCGCTGCCGTTCAGGATCCCCGGAGATGAAGAGCATGTGTATATGACGTATGTCGCCCACAACGGCATCGGGTACCAGACGGGCCTCGCCAGGTCGGTCGACTTCGTGACATGGGAAAAACTGGGCACTCTGATCGACGACCAGAACGTCCAGTCCTGGGACAGGTACAACGCGGCCGGGTACATTGTCCGCGACCACGAGTGGGGCAAAGCGCCGTACCCGCACATCGTGCCGGAGGACAACGAGGGGCCGTTTGCGGGCAAATATGTGATGTCATATCTCGCGAGCGACACGGCGGGTTATGAGGCTGGTATCAAACGGGGCGGCATGGCCTACACCGACCGGCTGCTGGGCGAGGACGGCAGCCCCGTGCTGTGGGCGCGCTATCCCGACCCGGTTTTGGTGCCCACACACAGCTACGAGAAAAATATCATCTGGAAATCCATCGTCGTGTACGACAGCGGGAAGGACCGCTATGAGATCCTCTACAACTGCGCCAGCGGCCCGGAGATCATCGCGCAGGCGTATTCCACAGACCTCGTCAATTGGGCAAAAGAGGAGGACAACCCCACATTGACGGCGGAAACGCACAACGGGTACACCTGGGGCAACAGCCACAGCGCCGACCCGGATGTGGTGAAGATCGGCGATTATTGGGTCATGTTCTACTTCACGACGACGCCGGGCGGCATCGTGGACTCCTACGCGGTGTCCACCGACATGGTCCACTGGACAAAGTCGTTTAAGATTTTGACGCCCAGAAACAGCACGTGGAGCAGTACGTATGCCCACAAACCCGGCGTGATCAAGCAAAACGGCGTCGTGTACCATTATTACTGCGCCGTCGGCAACCAGGGCCGGGTGAACGCCGTCAACACCTCGGTGGATCTGTCTGTGATCCAGCGCGCGCAGGCCGCCACAGCGGACGATTTTGCCGTGGAATATCAGTACAGGCGGGTGCAAACCGCGCTTGCGAACCTGCAATACGAACTGCGTCGTGAGGACGGCTCGCTGGAACAGGTCCTAGCGGCCAGAGAACTTCTGACCAAAGCGCTCGACGCGGACGAGCCGATACCGACCGAACTCATCCTCACCCGGGGTTCCGGCGAGGAAGACGCCGTGTTCACCGCGACGGCCGTGGGCACCGCCGACGGCCCGTTTGTCGCCTCCGTGCTGCTCGCCGCCTACGATGACGCGGGTCGTCTGGTCGGCGTGGCGACGCGTTCCGAGTCTGTCTCGTCCGGCGCGCTGTATGAACTGACCGCCGCGCTGGACACGGCCGGCCGGGCCGCGGCGCTGGTCAAGGCGTTTTTGTGGAACGGAGCCGAGCCCGTCTGCCCGGCGGCGGCGTACCGGATCGAGTGACGCGCGCCGCCCGCCGCCCGCCGCCACAGGCGGTCTGGCCATGACCGATGTTCCGATTTTTTCATGGGGCCTCTCCGGGCGTTTGCAAAAGGGCCGCGAAGTGTTCTCACCAAAGGATCGCGAGGACGCCTCGGGAGGCGCCCCTATCCTCTCTTTTCTCTCTCTTTTCTCTCTGTTTTCTCACATCCCCTGTGAAAACCGCCCCGGATCGAAAGGTTCGGGGCGGTTTTTCCGGCGCGCCTGGCGTGGGCGCGGTTTTCCTTGTCAGGCGGCCCGGCGGATGATATAATAATCCCAATGTATCCGCGATTTGCGTGGCAAAAGCGCGCCGAAGGGCGGCGGGATGCGGGGAAGGATCCATGTGGGTGGCTGACAAATGGCGGGACTACGAACTGCTGGACTGTACGCGCGGGGAGCGGCTTGAGCGCTGGGGCCCGTTTTATCTCGTGCGCCCCGACCCGCAGGTGATCTGGGACACGCCGCGCGCGCACCCCGCCTGGGCGCGCGCGGATGCCCGCTACCGCCGGGAGGGCGGCGGCGGGCGCTGGGAGGCGCACAACCTGCCGCCCCACTGGGACATTGCCTACGGGGCGTATCGTTTCCGCGTGCGTCCGATGAACTTCAAGCACACGGGGCTCTTCCCGGAGCAGGCGGTGAACTGGCACTTTCTCCGCGCCCGCATCGTGAAGGCGCGGCGGGCCGTTCGCCTGCTGAATCTCTTTGCCTACACCGGCGGCGCGACCGTCGCCGCCGCCGCCGCGGGCGCCGAGGTCTGCCATGTGGACGCGGCGCGGGGCATGGTGGCCTGGGCGCGTGAAAACGCGGCGGTCTCCGGCCTTGCCGACCGGCCCGTTCGCTGGATCGTGGACGACTGCCGCGCCTTTGTCCAGCGGGAGATCCGGCGCGGCCGGCGCTACGACGCGCTGATTTTGGACCCGCCCTCCTACGGGCGGGGGCCTTCCGGCGAGGTGTGGAAGCTGGAGGAGAGTCTGTTCGATTTTCTGACGCTGTGCGTCGGCGTTCTCTCGGACACGCCGCTGTTTGTCCTACTGAACGCCTATACCACGGGCCTGGCGCCCGGCGCGCTTTCGTACCTGCTGAACAGTACCATGACCGCCCGCTTTGGCGGCGCGGCCGAGGCGGAGGAACTCGGCCTGCCGGTGACCCGGACCGGGTGGAT
>JAIRML010000164.1 GCA_031258665.1 Oscillospiraceae bacterium
AAATGTCTTCGATCAGGAAATCCTGCCACTGGATCTCTTTTGTTTCCCATGAGGCGCCCGTGAGCTTTTCGGCGTTGACGGGCATCACGATGTCTTTGGCCTTGACGCCGTCGACATAGAGCGCGGCGGTGCGCACGGGGGCGTAGGCCTCAAACTCCGCCACCTCGCAGGCGGCGTTGCCGGTGGCGACAGACGTGTATGTGAACACCACCCGGAGGTACCTCACGCGCGTGGGGGCAAACGTGACGTCGGCATAGTTGCCCGCGTCGCTGTACGTCGCGTTGTTCGTCCCCACGCGGGTAAACTGGTACCGCTGCGTCTCCTTCAACTCCACGAGATTGTCCTTGTCAAGGCCGCCCCACAGTGAGAAGTCCATCTGGCGCGACGGCTGGTTGTTCCGTATCCGGATACGCACCATGTTTATTTCCGTGGGTGTTTGCAGGTCTATTTGCAGCCAGCGCGGCGGGGTGGTCTCGTCGATCGGCCCGGCCGGCCAATAGGAGCCCCTCTCGCCGTCTGTCACGTCGATTTGGTGCCCGTATCCCGTCGTATGGTTGTATGTGCGCGGTTTGCGGTACGCCTCGTTCTTCAGGTAGACAGCCGCGCGGAGCGCCAGGTCATGGCGCCCGGCCGATTGGGCATCCACGTCGAACGACACGCTCTCCCGATGGCCCGATTTGGCGTCTGTCGCAAACCCCGCCAGGTAGCCCGTGCCTGAATAACCGCTGACAGCGGAGGACGCGCCGACGCTGTCTGTAAAGACGCCGTCCTCCAGCTCAAACGCGGCGGGGTTTGCCCCGTCCAGGATGAGCGGCTCCGGGCGATTGACCAGACGAAGGCCGCTGACCGCTTGATCGATTCGGTAGACGGCGGCGGCGATTCTTCTGTCCGCCGTGTTCGGATCGGCGTACAGGCCCTCGGCTGCCGCGATTTCGTCGGCCAAGGCGGCAAAAGATCGCGGGGAATACCCGTCGCCGCCGATCGATTTGGCCTCGTCAATCTTTGCCAGCAGCCGCTCTTTCGACACGCCGAAATCGGCGTCCATATCCAAGTGCGTATAGTACGCGAGCGCCGGGCCAAGCGCCGAGCAGGGGCTTGCCAAATCTGTTCCCGCCGTCGGTGTGGCAAGGAGATTCACCCCGCAAAGTCCGTCCGTCATCCGCCGGTTTGTCCATGCCTTTTCGGCGTTCCATGTGAGATATTTCTCGAATTCCGTGACCCCGCCGTCATAGACGATGTTGGCCAAATTGCGCAGCAAGATCATTTTAAAGCCCGCGCCGTCACCCGTGCCCTCGCTGCCCGTGATGGTGAGGCCGTCGGCCTGGACGAATTTCGCGCCTTCTTTCGCGGGGCTGAACGCGTACCTGAGCACAAGCAGGCATGTGTCCATATACGCCTGGTCGCCGGTGATCGTGTAGAGTTCGTAGGCCGCGCCCGCGAAGTTGCCGTAGTTGTAGGTGTATTGGCCGGAGCTTCTGTTCCCGCCGTACGCCACGTTGTCGTAAATATAGCCGTCCTCTCTGAGCAGATGGGCCCTGGCCCAGGCGAACGCCGCTTTGGCCTGGGTGGCGTACACCGCGCTCTTTGCCGGATCGATTGTCGCAAAATCCTTGGAAAGGCGCGTGGCGACAATCACGGAGTTCAGGTTCGAGCAGACATTTTTCGTGGCACTTTGCGGATTCACCACGTTGTCGCCCGCGGTGCGCCTCCAGAAAAAGCCGCCGTATGGCTCGCCGCCGTAACCGGGCGTCTCGTCCCAGCTCTTCATGATTTCGTCCCACATCTGTGTGGCTATGTTCAGATAGCGCGGGTCCCCCGTCAGGCGGTAAGATCTCTCGAACGATTGCGCCCACCAGCAGAGGTCGTCGGTATATGTGTTGACCATCCAATCGTGTACATCCCAAGTCGGGTGCCACTGCGATTCGATGAAACTCTCGTACAGGCCGTCTATGATGTCGATGTATTTCGGGTTTTTGGAATACTCCAGCGCGTCATTCAGCGTATCCAATATCAAAGCGGACAGCCAAAAATCGGTCTCACGCCGCTTTTCATAGGTGGAGCCGCCGCCTTTTTCCGGATTGTCTGTCCAACGCCAGGTGCTCAGCCCCGCCGGATTCCCGTCCTCGTCGTAATGCTGCCGCAAATATGCGGCCAGGAAGTCCTCCATCATCTCTTCGGCATTGCCCACGCTTTGCGCGGACGACTCGTCAACCTTGAGAGAGTCAAGGAAAAACCATGAATCGGTGTCCCTGTCGTTCGGGTGGCCGTATGGGTTGTTGTAGAACATCTTGACAGAGTTCACGCCCTTTTTCAGGAAGGCATAGTAGTCAAATGTCTCCCATTGATTGGCGGCCGAGCGGACAAAACTCAGCTTCACAGCCGGGCCTCCGTTGATGGTCAGGCGGCGTGTGTTGTTCCCGCGCGTGTACCAGCGGAACGTCAGCTTGTCTACGGCGGTCTGCGGGACAGTCACGCTGAAAGCGACATATCCGTCCTCCCGGTGGGGG
>JAIRML010000014.1 GCA_031258665.1 Oscillospiraceae bacterium
TTTATTTGTTGAAAAACTTTGTTTTTCAACAACACGGGGGTGGATCGAGGCGCTGAGGCGCCTCGCGGGGTGCGGTTTGCGGAAATGAATTCCGCAAACCGCGGATGGGATCTGTCCCCAAAAAATTCTTGTTTTTTGTTGCCGCTTCGCGGCAACAAGGTACTAAGCCGACGCCGCCAGCACGTGGCTGACGGTCTGCAAAAAACCGATCTCTTGTGCTCAGTTCACGGTCAAGGCTCTCTCCAACCAGACGGACGCCACGTCCATCGCGTTGTAGAGCCCTTCCTTCTCTGTTTTTTTCACCACACGGTCCCTGCTCTTGAGGTCTGGGTCCGTAAGCTGGAGCTGGATGGACACGCGGGTGGCCACGTCCAGATCGCTGACTTTTTTGGTGTCCAGCACCTGCATCATGATGATGTATTTTTCCGCCATGCTGCCGTAATAGACAAGATTGTCCTTGCGCATCAGCGGATGGCCCTTGTAGATGAGGCCCTCATCTTTTTTCTTCTTCGTCGTCGCCATTCATTCACCTCAGTCCTGAAATTTCGTTGTCGCCTCGTTACTAAAGATTTACCCTTTTGTAACCGGATTGTAACACATGTATTTCTATTTGTCAAATCATTTTTTCTTTTTTTGAAAATTAGGACGAGCTTCGGCCGAAAGGCAGGGCAAAAATACCAAATCTGGCAGCCGCCTCGGGATGGCACGTCCCGCGCCCCGGTCGGGGATTGAAAAATGATCGTGACCCAGCGGGCCCCGGTTTGCCGCATCCTGCGGGGCCCCCATTGGGGGTTGACATTCTCAAAATACGCGGTATAATGATAAAAAGCGTCTAAGAGGTACCCAAGCGCAAATTGAATACGCATGAACGGGGAGCTGGACCTTCCGGCTGAGAGTAAGCTGATCTGGAGCTTTAACCCGATGGGGCCGACCTGCAAGGTCGCCCCGCACCTGATCCGGGTAATGCCGGCGGAGGGAAATCATGGGGCGGTCTTCCGCACGGATTTCCCGTGCGGATTCTTTTTTGCCAAAAGGCGCTCTACATGAAAAGGAGCTGACCGCGCATGAAACAACCGCCCGCGAGTCTCGCGATCCAAGTGCTCCCCCGTGTGAAAGACGGGGACATCATCCCCATCATCGACAAAGTCATCGCCTATCTCAAAGGGACAGGCCTCAACACCTTTGTGGGCCCCTTCGAAACAACGGTGGAGGGCGACTTCGACAGGTTGTGTGAGATCGCCAAAGAATGCCAGCTCATCTGCCTGCGCGAGGGGGCCACGGGTGTGTCCGCCTACATCAAGATGGCCTACAACCCATCTGAGGGAGTGTGGAGCATTGAGAAAAAAGTCTCAAAACACCACGGCGCTTAGTAACTTATTGCCGCGAAGCGGCAATAAGAAACAAGAATCTGGGTTGTGGGCTGCGGGGGCAGCCCGCGTTAATACCTTGCTGCCGCGAAGCGGCAATAAAAAACAAGAATTTGGGTCGCGGGCTGCGGGGGCAGCCCGTGTCAGGCGCTGGCCGTCCCTTCTGCTCGCGGCGGCGCTGGTGCTGCTCTGGCAGGGCGTCAGCATGTCCGGCCTGCTGCCCGCCTTTCTGCTGCCGAGCCCCGTGCGGGTCGTCTTTGCCTTTGCCGAGGACTTCTCGCTGCTCATGCGCCACCTCGGGGTCACGTTGCTGGAGGCGGCCTGTGGTCTGGCACTGTCAGTCGCCGCGGCGTTTGTGCTGGCCATATTGATGGACAACAGCGCCCTCCTGCGGCAGTCGGTGACGCCGATTCTGCTGTTCACGCAGACAGTCCCCACCGTCGCTCTCGCGCCGCTGCTCGTGCTGTGGATGGGCTATGGCGCCGCGCCCAAGATCACGCTGATCTTCCTCACCTGCTTCTTCCCCATGACCATTGGGCTGCTGGGCGGCTTCGCACAGGCGGATACGGACGCCATCCGTCTGCTGCAATCGATGGGCGCGGACCGCCGACAGATCTACCGCTACATCAAGCTGCCCTCCGCGATGCCCGCGTTCGCCTCGGGCCTCAAGATCTCGGCCACCTATTCCATCGTCGGGGCCGTAATCTCGGAGTGGCTCGGCGGCGCCGCCGGCCTCGGGGTCTATATGACCCGCGTACGCAAGTCGTACTCGTTTGACAAGATGTTCGCCGTGATCTTGCTGGTCTCCGCCCTGAGCGTCGCGCTTGTCGCGCTGGTGACTCGCCTCTCGCGCCGGCTCATGCCGTGGGACCGCTCGTCACATCCGTCATCTTGAAAAATCTCTCGTCGCTGCCTTGGGCAAACGTGACGATCGATGCGAATATGTAAAAATATGTAAACCAACGTGGGCTGCCTCCGCAGCCCACAACCCACAATTCTTGTTTTTTGTTGCCGCTCCGCGGCAGCAAGGTACTATGTGAGTAAAGGGGCATTCGTTTTGAAAAAGAAACTGTGGAGACGCCGCCATGCCGGCAAAAGACCCGGCAGGGCGCCGCGCGCTGTGCCCGGCGGCGCCCTGCGCCGGCTCTTGGCCGCCGCGTGTCTGCTCGCCGTGTGCGCCGGCTGCCGGGGCGGGCGTGAAGAGGGCGGCGTCATCCGTTTTGTGCTGGACTGGACGCCAAACACCAACCACACCGGCCTTTACGTGGCGCAGGAGAAGGGATATTTTGCAGAGGAAGGTCTCACGGTGGAAATCATGCAGCCGCCGGAGGACGGCGCGCTGGTGCTGCTCGGCGCGGGCGACGCGGAGTTTGCCGTCAGCGTGCAGGAGGAACTCGGTCCCGCCATCGCCCGTGGGGCGGACGCCCTGCCCGTCACGGCTGTCGCGGCCATCATCTGCCACAACACCAGCGGTCTCATGTCGCTCAGGGAGAGCGGCATCGCGCGCCCGCGGGACTTGGAAGGCAAGCGTTTCGCAACTTGGGAGACGCCGCTGGTCGACGCGGTGATCCGCCGCATCGTGGAAGCGGACGGCGGAGTCTTTGAAAATGTCAAGATGATTCCAAACCATGCGACCGACGCGTTCTCCGCGCTCCAGACCGATGTGGACTCCATCTGGATCTACTACGCGTGGGACGGCGTGGCGGCGGAGATCCACAACATCGACGCGACCTTCCTCGACCTGGGGCAGCTCGACCCCACGCTGGACTTCTATACGCCGGTGATCGTGACCAACATAAACTACGCCGCCGCCAATCGGGACGAGGTCAGAGCCTTTCTCCGCGCGGTCAGCCGCGGATATCAATTTGCCATAGAGAACCCGGACGAGGCCGCCGACATCCTCCTGCAGTATGCGCCGGAGCTCGATGAGACGCTGGTGCGGCGCAGCCAGGACTATCTGGCCGCGCGTTACCAGGCCGATGCGCCCCGCTGGGGCGAGATCGACCCGGCGCGTTGGGGCGCCTTTTATGCCTGGATGTATGAAAACGGTCTGTTGGAGGAGGATATCCGCAGCCGGGGCTTCACGAATGAGTATCTGCCCACATGACACCGCTGTTTGCCTGTGAGCATGTCACCCGGTGTTATGAGGGCGCCCCCGTGGTGGATGACGTCTCCCTGACGCTGCCAGCGGGCGGCTGCGTGTCGCTGCTCGGCCCCTCGGGTGTCGGCAAGACGACGCTCTTCCACGTGCTGGCCGGGGTGGATACACCCGACGCCGGCCGGGTTCTGCTCTCCGGCGAGGAGATCACCGGCGTGGCCGGCCGTGTGAGCTATATGCTGCAAAAGGATCTTCTGCTCGAATACCGCACTGTGCTGGACAATGCGATCCTGCCGCTGGTGATCCGCGGCGAGACCCGCGCCCGCGCCCGGGCGCACGCCGCGCCCTTCTTCGCGCCGTTCGGACTCTCCGGCTTCGAGCGGAAATACCCCTACCAGCTCTCCGGCGGTATGCGCCAGCGGGCCGCGTTGCTGCGGACCTGCCTGATGAACAACCCTGTGATTTTGCTGG
This sequence comes from Oscillospiraceae bacterium, assembly GCA_031258665.1. Lineage (GTDB taxonomy): Bacteria > Bacillota > Clostridia > Oscillospirales > UBA929 > JAIRTA01. Next base: position 3,937 of record JAIRML010000014.1, read on the forward strand.
ACGAGCCCTTTTCTTCACTCGACGCCATCACCCGACGGCAGATGCACGCCTGGTACCTGGATATCGCCGACCGGATGCAGCTCTCGACCCTCTTCATCACACACGATGTGGACGAGGCAATCACCCTGTCGGACACGGTGTACATCCTGACCGGCAAACCCGGCCGCATCACCCGACAGATCGACATCCCCGCCCCCCGCCCCCGCGACAAGGCGTTTCTCCTCTCCCTGGACTGCGCACAAATCAAACAAGACATCTTAAAAGCCATCGACGCGGCTGCGAACGCGACGTGACGCTGCCGAAGCGCCGACGCCGGACCAACCATCCCACAAAAGGGACTGTCATATTGTGTCAAAACACAACATGACAGTCCCTTTTGGTTTTTGGCCAGCGTACATGTGCATGTGTCGAAATCTGGGGGGCGCGTGCGTCAGTTTTCCGCTGTGATCTTTCCCAATTCGTCGATCTGAACGCCGGGGGAGAGCGCGGCCAGCGCGTGGCGGCGGGCCTCCCAGACACCGGGGTCCGTCACCAGGCCGGTGGTCATCGATTGGATCCGGCAAAAGAGCGCCTCCGGGCGGATGCCGTCCGGGGTGAGCGTCAGCCGGAGCGCCATCGTATCCCGGGCCGTGTCGGTGAAGATCAGGTTGCCCAAGCTGTAGGCAATCAGCTTCCCCTCGTAGAACGCCAGCGGCTGGAGCACATGCGGATGGGCTCCGATGACGGCGTCCGCGCCGGCGTCGATGTAGTCGCGGGCCATCTGGACTTGGTAGGATTCCGGCTGCGTCGCACGTTCCACGCCCCAATGGACATACACGATCACATAGTCCGCGCGCGGGCGGACCGCGCGTATGGCCTCGCAGAGCGCCGTGGAGTCATAGGTGGTAAACAGCCCCGGACGTTCGGGGCCAGCCGCCCAGCTGGCCACCGGAATTACGCGCGTGGCCCCCAGAAAAGCCACCGTATAGGCGCCCGCCTCCATCAGGACAGGCGCTCCGGCCGCTCCGATGTCGGCGCCCGCCCCCACGTGGGCGATGCCATGGGCATCCAGATGCTCGAGTGTGTCCAGCATGGCGTCCGCGCCAAAATCCAGCATATGGTTGTTGGCCAGTGTGACCACATCGACGCCCACATAGTCCCGCAGGAACGGCAGCTGCTCCGGGTCGCCACGGAAAGTGAATTCCTTGTTTGGCATGGCTGTCCCGCGTGTGGAGACAGGCATCTCCAAATTGACGATCGCCAGGTCCGCCGCGGCAAAAGC
>JAIRML010000209.1 GCA_031258665.1 Oscillospiraceae bacterium
AACATCTCGACAAGCTGCACAAGCGCCGCGATGACGAGGATAAAGGCCACCGTGCGCATGTAGCCGAGCGAGAGCGGGGTCAGCAGCCAGGTGCTGACGCACCAGGTGACCGCCGACGCCGCGCCCATGACGAAGACGACGGCCATGCTCATCCCCAGCGCCGTATCCATCTTTTTGGAGACGCCTAAGAAGGGGCAGATGCCCAAAAACTTGACGAGTACAAAATTTTCAATGAGTATCGCGCCCAGCGCGATGGAGAACAGCCGGGTGAGATCCATAAGCGCGCGTCCCGCGGGAAGTTCCCTCAGGACTTCCCCCCCTTTCGGCCGGCCATCAGTTTTTGCGTGGCCGCAATGACAAAACCCAGCGTCAAAAATCCGCCGGTGGGCAGCACGAGGAGCAGCACCCCGGGAAACGAGTCGGGCAGCACGCGCTGCCCCAGCAGCGTGCCGCTTCCGAGCACCTCGCGGATGACGGACACGACGGAGAGCGCCGCCGTAAACCCAAGGCCCATCGTGAGTCCGTCCAGCGCCGACCGGACGACGCCGTTTTGGGAGGCGTACGCCTCCGCCCGCGCCAAGATGATGCAGTTGACGACGATGAGCGGGATGAACAGCCCCAAACTCTGTGACAGCGCGGGCAGGAACGCGCCCAGCAGCATGTCGACCAGTGTGACAAAGCCGGCGATGATCACGACGTATGCGGCGATGCGGATCTTCTCCGGGATGAGTTTTCGCATCAGGGAGATCGCGGAGTTGGAGCAGATAAGTACGAGTGTGGCGCACGCGCCCATCCCCAGTCCGTTGGCCAGGGATGTGGAGATGGCCATGGTCGGGCACATGCCGAGCAGCAGCACCAGCGTGGGATTTTGGTCCAGCAGTCCGTTTTTAAACTGCCGCAGTGTCTGGTTCAGCGCCCTCCCCCCCTTTCGCAATGGAGAATTGACAATGGACAATTGACAATATCATAGGATCGATTCATAAATGGATGATGTTGGCAATTCTGAACTGAGATGCTGCCCCGCGGGTGTCTCATGGGTTTTGCGCGAGGGTCAGCGCGGCGGCGGACGCCGCCGCCACTCCGTTGTACACGGCCGTGGAGGAGACGGTTGCCCCCGAGATGGCATGGATGTCGTCCGCGCCTGTCCCCAAAACAAATCCGGGCTCTTTGCCGGTGAACTGGTCTAAAAACGCGGGTTCCTGGGTCTTTGTCCCAATGTTCGGCGTCTCCTTCATGTCGATGACCCGCACGCCGGTGACCGTCCCGCCGGATGTCACGCCCACCACCGCGGTGATGGGGCCGCCAAAGCCGCCGGGCGCGACCTCGACCGCGTAGCCGATGAAGTTCCGCGCGCCGTCGTAGGCGCGCCGCACGGTCTGTACCGGGGATGTCCAGACGCCCTCCACGACCTCCGGCTCCCCCTCCGCCCCGGGCAGTACCTCCTCAATGGACGCCACCAGCGTCTCCTGGCGGAGCCGCTCGATGACGGGCGCCGTGATCCCGTTGACAAAGCCGAGCAGGAACGCGAGCGCGGCGGTCAGCGATGTCAGCATGATCACCATGTACAGAACCGGATGGGCCTGGGCAAGCGGCCGCTTCGGCGGCGTCCACAGCCGGCGGATCCGGTCGCGCAGCACCGCCCAGAGGGCGGGTTTTGGGTCCGGTTTTTCCGCGCCCGGCGCGCCGGCGCCGGACGCCGGACGCGGGGATTCTTGCTTCCGTTCGCTCACGCTTTGCCGCCCCCTTTCCGGAGAAAGCGCGCCAGACGCGGGGCTCCAAACCGGCGGGGCAGGGAGATCTTATCGAGCAGCCACACGCAGGCGTTCATCACGAGGATCGCGTAGGACACGCCCTCCGGGTAGGCCCCGAAGTAGCGGATAAAGACCGTGAGCAGGCCGCAGCCGACGCCGAAGACCCACTGGCCGCGCTTGGTCACGGGCGATGTGGCGTAGTCGGTGGCCATGAAGACGGCCCCGAGGACAAGCCCGCCGGAGAGCACCTCGCAGAGCATCCAGTCCAGCGGCGCCGCGCCCCCCCTCGGGAACAGGAAGGTGAGCGCCGCCACCGTGCCGAGGTACGCGACCGGGATGCGCGGCGTGATCACGCGGCGCACGACAAGATACACCCCGCCCAGCAGCAGCATGAGGGCCGACACCTCGCCCAGGCTGCCGGGCACCTGCCCCAGCAGCAAGTCCTGCAAGTTGTACGCGTCGGCGGGCAGCGCGCCGCGCTTCAAAAAGGACAGCGGCGTGGCGGCCGTGACGGCGTCCACCGGGCCCCACAGCGGCAACGCGCCCCACTGGCCCGGCTGCGGCTTGGGGAAGCTGGTCATCCACACGGGGAACGAAAAGAGAAACACGCGGGCCGCCAGCGCGGGGTTTAAAAAATTCTTCCCAATGCCCCCGTAGAGTTGTTTGACGACGACAATGGCGACAAACGCCCCCACCACCGGCAGCCAGTACGGGACCGACACCGGCAGATTGAACGACAGCAGCAGCCCCGTGACCACGGCCGAGAGATCCCGCACCGACGCGGACTTCCTCAGCAGCTTGCGGTAGCCCCACTCAAAGAACACGCAGGCCGCCACGCTCACGGCGGTGACCGTCAGCGCGCGCAGCCCGAAGAAATAGACGGCGATCACCAACGGAAAGGCGAGGGCGATGCAGACGTCCAGCATGATCGAGCGGGTGTCCTCCTCGGCCCGGATGTGGGGT
>JAIRML010000021.1 GCA_031258665.1 Oscillospiraceae bacterium
CTGCAGGTTCAAAATCACAACAGGCGCGGGGCATGCCTGGTGCACCGGCAGCACGCTGTCGCTGGTCACATAGGTCGCGTTGTGGCAAAAGATGATGTCCACATGCCGCTGCGCAAAAAACGCCCCCGCCCGCAGGCCGGCGTCGGCGTTTTCCACCATGCCGAAGTTGTACACCTCGCCGCCGCAGGCCGTCATCTTTTGTTCGATAAATTTTCCATATTTTTCCAGTCTTGCCCGCATACCGGGAAACTGGGCCCAATAGGCTCCCAGCCCCACCGAATACAACCCCACATGGGGTCTGGGACACGGCTTGATGTTGTCTTTCATGTCGTTTGCCCCTCTGTACTTTTGCAGTCTGCTCTCTTATAATAGATGGCATGAGGGCCGAGTTGCCGCGAAGCGGCAATAAAAAGCAGGAATTTGGGTTGTTAAGTTGCAAACGCAACCCATGTCAGTGTCTCAATGGACCCCGCGAGACGTCCCATCCGCCTGAGAGGAGTGGCACCATGCAAAATCTCATCCGACACGCCGCGCGCCTTCTCCCCTGGCTGCTGATCCTGACATCCTGTCGGGGCGGCGACGCCATCCCCACAGACACCCCCGCGCCCGCGCCGACGCCCAAGCCCCCGGTATACGCGCTGATCGTCAAAGAGAAAACCAACCCCTATATGCTGAAAATGTACGAGGGGTTTGCCGCCGCCTGCGAAGAGATCGGCGCCGTGCCCATCTTTGAGGGGCCGGACGCCTATACGGCGGATGCGCAGATACAGATCATCGAACATCTGGTCGGCGCACACTCCGTCGACGCCATCGCCGTTGCCGCCAACGACGCCGATGCGCTGGAGCCGTCGCTGCAGGCAGCCATGGCGGCCGGCATCAGCGTCCTCTCCCTGGACTCCTCCGTGAACCCCAGCAGCCGGATGACGCACATCCAGCAGGCGAGCCCCGAGCTCATCGGCCGGGTGTTGATCCAGGCGGCTTGGAGCATGATCGACGGCCGCGGGAAGGTGGGGCTCATCTCCTCCACCCCCCACGCCACCAACCAGAACCTCTGGATCTCCTGGATGCTGAAAGAGATCGAGGAGAACCCTCTCAAATACCGAGATTTCGAATTGCTGCCGGTGCTGTACGGCGACGACGAACCCGACAAATCGACCGAGGCCGCGCTGCTGCTCCTGCGGGCGCACAGCGACCTCAAAGCCATCATCACCCCCTCCGTCGTCGGCATGCTGGCAGTGGGCCGCGTGCTAAAGAACCGGCCGTTCGGCGTGGTCTTCACCGGCCTCGGGCTCCCCTCCGAGATCGCGCCGTTTGTCAGGAGCGGGCATTGCCCGTGGATGTACCTCTGGAACCCGATCGACATCGGATATCTGGCGGCCTGGTCGGCCCACGCGCTGCACACCGACGAGATCACCGGGGCCGTGGGAGACATCCTCCCCGCCGGCCGCCTCGGGCAGCGGTTTGTGACGGTCAGCGCGGACGGCGGCACCGAGATCCTCCTCGGAGACCCCGTCAAATTTGACAGCAACAACATCGGCGAGTGGGAGCTCGTCTACTGACGCGGGTTGCACCTGCAATCCACAATCAAAATTTTTGTTTCTTGCTGCCGCTTTGCGGCAACAAGGCGCTAACCGCAAGGGCGGCAAACCCTGATGTCCGATGACAGGCCGACACAGCGCCTGGCCTCCGCCGCGTCGCTGAACTCCCCTCCGGCGATCATCTGCGCCAGCAGGTTGCCGACGGCCGTCGCCTCTGTGGGGCCTGCCAGCACCGTCTTGCCCGTGTGACGCGCCGTGAGCGCGTTCAAATAGGCGTCTTTGGCGCCCCCGCCGATGATGTGGATGTCACGAAACGTATGTCCCGTCAGCGTCTCTAGGGCCTGTGCGGTCCGCCCATAGCAGGCGGCGAGGCTGTTGTAGATCACGGCGGCCAGCGCGCCCGGCCCTTTGGGGACAGCCTGTCCGCTCTCGGCGCAGCAGCGCGCGATCTCCTCCGACATGTTCTCCGGCGACAAAAACCGGTTGTCGTTACAATCGACGATCGATGTGATCGTCTCTCGGGCCGCCATCTCGCTGAGCGCGTCAAAGGAGTGGGCGCCGCCCAGTTCCCGTCCGACGCACTGCAGCATCCAGAGACCCATGATATTTTTGAGGAACCGGTATGTCCCGCCGTAGCCGCCCTCGTTTGTAAAATTATGGGTTCTGCTCTTGGGTGAGCAGTCCGGCGCCGCGCGCTCCGTGCCCATCAGCGACCATGTCCCGGAGCTGATGTAGAGCACATCCGCCTCCGCGGCGGGCACCGCCAGCACGGCCGACCCGGTGTCGTGGGTGGCGGGCGCCACCACCGCGCAGCTGTACCCCACCGCCGTCCGGATGGCGGGCGTCAGCGTCCCGAGCTCGGTCCCGGGCGGGACGATCTCCTGGAAGATGTCCCGCGGGTACCCGCACGCGGCCATCAGTTCGTCGTCCCACTGCCTCCGCGCGGCGCTCACGAGCTGCGTCGTCGTCGCGTTTGTATATTCGGTTTTGCGCGCGCCGCAGAGCAGAAAATGAAAATAGTCGGGCAGCAGCAGCAGGCACCTCGCCCTCCGCAGCTGTTCTTCCCGGCTGTTTTTGATGGCCATCAACTGGTAGATCGTGTTGAAGATCTGCTTTTGGATCCCGGTCCTCCGGTACAGCTCCTCCTCGGGCACCCGTTGCGCGACCAGCGCGTCCATGCCGGTTGTGCGGGTGTCACGGTAACTGACAGTATGTCCAAGCACCTGCCCCGCCCCGTCGAGGAGAACGAAGTCGACGCCCCATGTGTCGACCCCGACGCTCACCGGGACTTTCCCCATCTCCCCGCATCGTCTCATGCCGGCCAGTACCTCGGCCAACAGGGTCTCAAAATCCCAGCAGAGCATGCCGTCCCGGCGCAGGAGGTTGTTTCGGAACCGGTGGATCTCTTCAAACACGAGACGGCCGTCCTGTTTGCAGCCCAAGATATGACGCCCGCTGGAGGCGCCGATGTCGACGGCCAGATAATATCGCATGACACAGACCTCCCGTCGCGTCCGGCCGCCCAGCCGAACCTTTTAGTGCCTGATTGCCGCTTCGCGGCAATCAAATACAAGAATTTTTTGGGGACAGATCCCATCCGCGGTTTGCGGAATTCATTTCCGCAAACCGTACCCCGCGAGGCGCCTCAGCGCCTCGATCCAACCCCCGTGTTGTTGAAAAACAAAGTTTTTCGTAACTGTTCAGGACTCTCTGCCCAGGACAAACTGGGGATTGCC
>JAIRML010000288.1 GCA_031258665.1 Oscillospiraceae bacterium
ATGCCGATCACCTTTTTGAAGTCGGTCTCCACATCTTTTTCCAGCGCCTTGCGGACGGCCCGGTCCTCCAGCGGGGTCTCGAAGAACAGCGTCAAGATGTCTTTGCCGTTTAGATGGTCAATCATGATCTGATATTCGCTGCTGACGCCCTCCACCTGGGCCAGCAGCGTGTCCACCGTGCTGGGGTAGATCAGCGCGCCCTTCACCTTGACCATGTCGTCCGAGCGACCGATCAGTGTGTCGATCCGCGGGAAGTCGAGGCCGCAGGCGCATGGGCCGGGGAGATCCCGGGTCAGGTCGTGCGTGCGGTAACGGATCAGCGGCGCGCCCTCCTTTTGGAGCGTCGTGATCACGATCTCTCCGATCGCCCCCTCCGGCACCGGCAGGCCGGTCTTTGGGTCGATGATCTCGTAGTACAAAAAATCGGTCCACATGTGCATGCCGCACTCGTGCCGGCAGCTCATCCCGATGCCGGGGCCGTAGATTTCGGTGAGGCCGTAGATGTCGTAGAGCTCGACGCCCAGTTCGCTCGCAATGCGCCGGCGCATCTTTTCGCCCCAGCGCTCCGAGCCGATGACACCCTTTTTCAGGTGGATGCGGTCCCGCACGCCGCGCCGCTCGATCTCCTCGGCGAGCAGCAGCGCGTAGGAGGAGGTGGCGCCCAAGACGGTGGATTTCAGATCCATCATCATCTGGATCTGCTTGTCCGTGTTGCCGGGGCCCATGGGGATCGCCATCGCGCCCAGCAGTTCCGCGCCGAGTTGAAAGCCGATGCCCGCGGTCCACAGCCCGTACCCCGGGGTGATGTGAATGCGGTCTTTGTTTGTGATGCCCGCGGTCTCGTAACAGCGCCGGAACATGAGGGCCCAGTCGTCCACGTCTTTCTGCGTGTAGGGGATGATGACGGGTGTCCCCGTGGTGCCGGAGGAGGAGTGGATGCGGACGATCGCTTCGTCGGGCGCCGCCAACAGGCCGAGCGGGTAGGCCTCCCGCAGATCTTCTTTCTCCGTAAACGGGAGCTTTTCAAAGTCCGCCCGGGTGCGGATGTCCTCCGGCGCGATGTCTCGGAAACGGGTCCGATAAAAGTTTCCCTCCAGAGCGTGCGCGAGTGAAGCGCGGATCTTGGCCAGCATCCCCGGCGTCATGTCCATGGATAACTTCCCCCTTCTCTCTGTGTTGTGAGATAGCTTCCCCCTTGTCTCCCTGTGTTATGGCCCGTCTCTCTCCCGCGGCGCCTCGGCCGCCAGCGCCGCGCCGAAGTCCAGGGCGCGGAGGTTTATGTCGAGCAGCCGCGCCGGGATCCGCGCCCGGAGCGCCCGTTCGGCCTCAGCCCGGTCAAACGGGAGCAGGCCGCCGGCCGCCGCGACGCCGAGCAGCGCCACGTTGATCGCCTTCGCGCCGCCGCACGCCGCGATCGTGCGGGCGCCGTCCACGACCGTCAGCCGCCCCACCCGCGCGCGCAGGTATGTGAGCATGGCCGCCGCGTCGTAGGCGCCGCCGCCCAGCGCGCTGGTCACGGCGTTCACCGGCCGGTCGAAGACAACCATCGCGCCGCGCGTCGCCAGAAACGGGAGCGCGCGCACCGCCTCGCCCGGTTCGAACGCGATGATGAGCCCGGCGCCCCTCGGGGGGATCAGCGGCGAAAGGATGTCCGCGCCGATGCGGACATGGCTCACCACGCTGCCGCCGCGCTGCGCCATGCCAATGGTCTCGCTGCCGCGGATGTCGAAGCCCTTGTCCAGGGCCGCCTGGCCGATCAGTCTGGAGAGCAGCACGGTTCCCTGGCCGCCCACGCCGGTGATGATGAGGTTCAGCATGGGCGCCCACCCCCTCCGATCGCGGACACCGGGCAGAGCGCCGCGCAGAGGCGGCACCCGGTGCACAAGACGGGGTCGATCCACGCCGCGCGCCCGTCGGCCGCCCGGGCCAGGGCCGGGCAGCCGAGCTGCCGTAGGCAGCGCCCGCAGCCTGTGCAGGCGTCGCCGTCCACCGCGCAGGGCGCGCCTCCCCGGTCCACGGCGATACACGGGCCCTCAAAGAGAATGACGCGCACGCCCCGCGTGCCCAGCGCCGCCGCCACCGCCCTCTTGGCGGCGGGCAGATCGAACGCGTCCACGCGCGCCAGCGCCGTGACGCCGAGGGATGAGACCAGGGCGTGGATGTCGACCCGCGGCGCCGCCGCGCCCGACGCCGTCCGACCGATGCCCGGATGAGGTTGGTGGCCGGTCATCGCGGTCGTGCCGTTGTCGAGGATGCAGAGGATCACATCCGCTCCGTTGTAGACGGCGTTCACAAGGCCGGGCAGGCCTGTATGGAAAAATGTGGAATCTCCAATGAAAGCGAAGTGCAGGGTGTCCGGCTCCACACGGCCCAGGCCCTGCGCCATCGTGAGGCCCGCCCCCATACACAGACAGGTGTCCACCATGTCGAGCGGCGGGGCGTTGCCGAGGGTGTAGCAGCCGATGTCCCCGGAGTAGACGGCGCGCCGGCGCCCGACCGCCTCCTTTACCGCAAAGAAGGCGCCCCGGTGCGGGCAGCCCGCGCAGAGCACCGGCGGACGGGCCGGCGGTGACGGCGCTTCTCCGGCTTCTCCATCCGCCTTCGCCGCCTCGCCGCCCTCCGGCGCGGGGAGGCCCAAAAAGCGCCGCACGGCAAGGCGCACCCCGGCGACGGTATTCTCCCCGGCGTTTGGCATGTCGCCGGTGCCCTTGCCGCGGACCACCGCGCGCAGGCCGCGCCGCCCGCAGAGGCGCAGCAGCGCGTCTTCGATGACGGGGTCCAGTTCCTCCGCCACCAACACTTCGTCGAGGCCCTCGAGAAACGACAGCCCCAGCGCCTCCGGAAAGGGGACGGTGGAGACTTTCAGCAGCTTGCAATCGACCTGTATATCCGCCAGCGCCTCGCGGACATAGGGGTAACTGACGCCCCCCGCCGCAATGCCCAGGCGGCCGCGGCCCGTGAGGGCGTTGTGCGGATAGGCGGAGAACGCGTCGCTCAGGGCGCGCAGCTCCGATTCGATTTTGAGATGGTTCTGATACGAGAGGCGGGGGAAGATCACCCACCGGCCGCCGTCTTTGTGAAACCCCTCCGGCGCGCGGCGGGGCAGTTCGTCCAACAGTGTCACCGAGGCGTAACTGTGGCAGACGCGTGTGGTGGGGCGCAGCAGCACCGGCCGGCCCTGGGCCTCGGAACAGGCGAACGCGTCCGCCGCCATCAGGTAGGCCTCCTCCGGCGTGGAGGGGTCGAACACCGCGAGCTTGGCAAAGAGGCCGAAGTGTCTGCTGTCCTGCTCCGTCTGCGACGAGATCGGCCCCGGGTCGTCCGCGACGACGACGACGAGCGCGCCCCGGACCCCCACATAGTTCAGGCTCATGAGCGGGTCGGAGGCGACATTCAGGCCCACCTGCTTCATCGTGACCATGGCCCGCGCGCCCGCGCAGGCGGCGCCCGCGGCCACCTCCAAAGCGGACTTCTCGTTGACAGACCATTCCACGTAGATCCGCCCGTCTTTCTGTCGGGCCACGGTTTCCAAAATCTCGGTGGAGGGTGTGCCCGGGTAGCCTGTCACACAGGTGACCCCCGCGCGCACGGCCCCCAGGGCAATCGCCTCGTTGCCCATAAGCAGTCGTCTCTCCATTGGCCTCTCTCCCCTCACGGTCCGCGCGCCCGCGCGGGTTGGGGCGGTGTGTTCAGAAAATAAGCTCGGAATTTTTTGGAGAAGTCTTGACAAATGGCCGGTTTTCATATAAGGGTATAGGGTATAGTGATCGGTTAAAGAAAAAGATACAAAGAGAAAGATACAAAAATTGTTGTCAGGAGGAAGGGTTATGCGTATTTCCACACGGGGGCGCTACGGTCTGCGCTTTATGCTGGTGCTGGCCGCAGAGTACGAACATGGCGTGATCTCCCTGCGGGAAGTGGCGGAGCGGGAGTCTATGCCGGAAAAATATCTGGAGCAGATTGTCTCCTATTTCATCAAAGCGGGGTTGGTGGACAGTCTGCGCGGCGTGCGGGGCGGGTACCATCTGGCCAGGCACCCTGTCGACATCACGGTGGGCGATATATTGCGGCTGACGGAGAACGTGTTCCCGACGGCGGCCTGCGGCCGGGAGGGCGTCCACTGCGGTCATTCGGAGAGCTGTGTGCTCATTGAGATCGTTGAGGACATTCGCGGCGCCGTCGACCGTGTGATGGACCGCCTCACGCTGGAGGAGCTCCTCGGGCGGTTCCGGCAGCGGTCCGCCTCTCTCGCGGTGTGAGACAAGAGCCGGGTGCAATGGGTGCCTGACAGGATTGACAGCGGACACTGGACAATTGTCAGGCGCCTCCCGGCGCGCGGCGGGCAATGGTTCACTGTCCGATTTGTTCACTGTCCGATTTCCCGGCGTCTCCCGGGCGCGCGGCGCGCCATTGTCCATTGTCCATGGTGCGGCCCGCGCCGTCGCTGCGGAGCAGACGGAGGATGCGCCGCATGTCCGCTCGGCTCTCCGGGACCAGTGGCATATAGGGCCACACATGGATCATGTCCTCGCGGTACCAGTAGTCGTGCGCAATCCCCTCCGCCAGAAGACGGCGGTGCAGCCGCTCCGTGTCGGGGTAGAGGATGTCCCGCCCGCCGATACAGAGCGTGAGACGCGCGCCGGAGCGCCGGAGGTTCTCGTAGGAGAAAAACAGGGGGCTGACGTCCTCGTTCTTTACCGAGAGAAGCATCCGCTGTGCCGTGGTCTTCACCGTATCCCACGGCAGGAGAAGGTCCAGATCGCGCCGCGCCTCGGCGTCCGGGTTGGAAAACGAGGCGTCCGCGCAGGGCGACAGGGCAATGAATCGGCCCGGCTGGACATCGGGCGCAAGGCGGGAGGCGAGGGAGAGGGCCAGGGTGGCGCCGGCGCTGTCGCCCCAAACGGCCTGCAGCCGGCCTCCGAAATCCCGGCGCGCCGCGTCGAAGGCGGCGGCCACATGGTCGTAGATCTGCGCGAGACCGGCCTCGGGGAACAGGGGGTAGCGCACGAAATAGACGGCGGCGCCCGTGCGGCGCGCCAGCATGGTGGCCGTGTGCCAATGCAGCGGGAGCGGAGGCATGACAAAACCGCCGCCGTGAATGAAAAAGACGGCCTTGTCCGGAGCCGCCGCCCCGGCGGACAGGAGGTAGAGCGGGAACCCGCCCACGTCCAGCCGCACGACGCGCAAGCCATGCAGCCGCAGGCCATACAGCCGCAGGCCCTGCGCCCGCTGTTTCTGCGGCCGCGCGGCGCTCTCGCGAAACGGCGCCCGCTTGGCGAGCCAGTGTTTGAGCCCAAGCAGACGCATCAGGCAGAAGACGGCCCGGGCAAGCCGGCTCACCCGTTGTTGTGTATCGACCACGGCGACACCTCCAAGTATCTCTTAAGATTATAACAACATCTGCACAGGGCCGTCAAGAGGCGCCCCCTGTCAGAATTTTGGGCTGCGGGCCGCGGGCGCAGCCCGCGCTAGCACCCTGTTGCCGCGAAGCGGCAGCAAAAAACAAGAATCTGGGTTGTGGGCTGCGGATGCGGCCCGCGCTGGATATGATATAATTTTTTGGCATTTGATCGAACAAGTACTGGACAAAGAGAACGACTTGTGGTAATATTACACTATGGTGGGTTGCCCCTGCAACCCACAACCCAAACTCTTGTTTTTCGTTGCCGCGAAGCGGCAGCAAGGTACTAGAGGGCTGGCGGCACAATGGGTACCGTCAGGCGGGCTGTATGGCCGTCGGAAATGTGGTGAGGGTACCCACGCCGTATCCTCCAGGGTGGGAAGGACGAGGAAGATGAAGACAAGAAGGATCGCGTGGACGCTCTGCGCGCTCATGGCGTTGGCCTTATGTGCCTCTGTGGGCGCGGGGGCGTACGCTTTGCCCGAGCCGAGAGAACCATACCCCCCCACAGATCTAAACAAGGTGGACGGCTCGGCGGCGGTCATCGACCTGGAGGCGGAGGTCTATACCGACGCCACACTGGGCGAAATCGTGATCTTCAAGGCGGCCGACCCCGGCAAGTGGGCCACTTTGAAGGTGGACGCCGTCCAGCCGGGCGAGTCTTTTGTGGTCACTTTTCGGTACAAAAACACCATAGAAGTGGCCGGCCGGCCGTTGCGCCTTTCCCCGCATCTCTCCGCCCTGTCGCCGGACACCGGCGCGCGCCGCGCGGTGGACAAGCTCACCTTCCGGGTCTACACCCAATTGTTTAGCGCCGGCTACTTGGAGGCGCCGGGGAACACGGAGAGCGATTGTTTCCGGACCGAGCAGGGCGACGCCAAGAGTGTGCGGGAGATTGAGGCGCCGCTGCCGTCCGGTGTGCCGCCGATCCAGAGGCGGCAGACCGAGCTCGACTGGGTGAGCCATCTGTCGCGGGACCGCACGGTGTCACTCGACACGATCCAGCCGGGGGATGTCCTCTACATCCACTATTGGTTCTATTGGGACGGTTCTTTGGGCGCGGTCGCGCCCGAGAGGCCGGGTGACGACCCGCTTCAAAATGTCAACATCGACCCGGCCACCGGCCGGCATCGGCGGGACTGCGCCGACGCGGCGTGTACGCACGACAACCACTACATGGGCCTCCCGTTCAGCCTGGAGTGGAAGCTCTACGCCACATACGCAACGTCCCCGTCCCCGGTGGGCTATACGCTGAGACATCAGGACGCATCGGGCACGACGCTGGCGCCCGACGCGGTCACACAGGCCGCGGCCTCGACGAAGTACGCGGGGGACAGATGGGAACCGTCCCCCCTCGCGGATCTTGTCGTTGAGGGCGTAACGTACCAGTACCTGGGCTACAAAGTGTCGCCTTCCGGTGCACTGACGGGGGGGGCGCCCACCCGTCTGCTGACCGGCGACGCGTCGGAGAATGTCCTCATATTGGTGTATGAGCCGCGACCGGCAACGCCGTCCGCGGTGAGCTATACGCTGAAGTATCAAAATGCCGGCGGCGCGACGCTGGCGGCCGACGCGGTCACGTCGGCCGCGGCCTCGACGAAGTACGCGGGGGAGACATGGACCGTGTCGCTCCCCATCGCGGATCTTGTCTTTGAGGGCGCCGTGTACCGGTACGTGGGCTACAAAGCGCCGCCTTCCGGTTTATTGACGACGGAGGGAGCGCCCTTCCGTGTGCTGACCGGTGACGCGTCGGAGAATGTCCTCATATTGATATACGAGCTGGTCGAGGAGTCAACGCCGACGCCGACGCCGGGCGGGGGGTCGAGGCCGAATCCGACGCAGACGGTCGCGCCCGCATCCGGTATCAGGACGAGCTGGGCGCCACCATCAGGCCGGACAGAACGCTGGCGGCCCGCAACGAGGACACCTGGTTTGAGTACTCCTTCGATGAGAGCGCCGACGCCATCGACGGCTACGCCTTCATCGAGTACAGGCCGTACCCGCCGCGCATCCAGCTGCGGCGAGGCAACGCCAACGCCATCACGCTGATCTATCGCGTGGTGCCGGGGCAGCCGGGGGAGAATGTGCCCGATACGCCGCCGCCGCTGGAGCCGCCGGACCCGTTCGGTGACCCCGGCGAGGACATCGGCGATACGCCGCCGCCGCTCGGGCCGCCGACCAAGCCGGATGTGCCCTACACAGGGGGCTTTGACCTCACCGACCTGTTCTTTGTCGGCGTGTTCCTGCTGGTGTTGGGGCTGCTCTATTACCGGGGCGAGAAAAAGCGGAGACAAAAACAGTCCGCGGCGCCCGCGCCGTAAGGCCGGCGCCCGCCCGGCTCCGCGCTTTGGTATTTTATTGCCGCTTCGCGGCAATAAAATACAAGAATTTGGGTTGTGGGTTGCAGACGCAACCCGCGCTTAGACAAGATTTTATGCTTTTGCGGCATTCTCGTTTTGCGTGTGGAAGAAAGAAGAAAGAGACAAAAAACCACGACGGATTCCGCCGTGGTTTTTTGCGTGGGCGGCGTTTTTGATTTTTTTGTTGTCCCGCGCGCCGTGGGCTGATATAATAAATGGACGCCTCTGACCGGCGGAAGATGTGCAAAAGACCGCGGGGCAGAGCGCTGAGCGCTGTGCCCCGGTGTCGCCCCGGCGGCGGGCGGGACAGGGGGGAGATTGTGGAGTGGCTGTCGGTGGAAATCGATACGGCGCATGAGGGCGTGGACGCGGTGTGCGCCGGGCTGTCCGTGTGGGGGGTAGAGACCCTCGCGATTCAGGACGAGGCCGAGTTTCGCGCTTTTTTTGAGACGGACCGCCGGGCGTGGGAGCTGGTGGACGACGCCCTGTGCCGCCGCCTGGAGGGTGTCTGCCGCGTGGGGTTCTACCTGCCGGCGGACGAAGACGGGCGGCGCACGCTGGCGCGTGTGCGCGCGGGTCTGGGCGCGCTGCGGGCGGGCAGCCCCGGGGCGGATCTGGGCACGCTGGCGCTGCGGGTGGAGACCGTGCGCGACGAGGACTGGGCCGAGAGCTGGAAGCAATTCTACAGGCCCTTGCCCGTCGGCCGCCGCCTGCTGATCCAACCGGCCTGGGAACCCGTCGCGGACCCGGAGGGCCGGGCGGTGTTCCTCAACAACCCCGGCATGAGCTTCGGCACGGGCGAACACGAGACCACGTTTTTGTGTCTGGAGGCGCTGGAGCGGCGGGTGCGGGGCGGAGAACACCTGCTGGACCTCGGCTGCGGTAGCGGTATCCTGGCCATCTGCGCGCTCTTGCTGGGGGCCGCGCGGGCCGACGCGGTCGACATCGACCCCCACGCGGTGCGGACGGCGCGCGAAAACGCCGCGCGCAACGGCCTGACGGCGCCCCGGTTTCGGGCCTCGGTCGGTGACCCGCTGGCGGGGACAGCGCCGCTCGCGCCGCCTTACGACCTGGTGACGGCCAATATTGTGGCGGATGTGGTGATCGCGCTGTGCCCGCGCGTGTCCGCGTGGGTCCGCGCCGGCGGCCTGTTTGTGGTCTCGGGGGTCATTGGGGCGCGGCTGGCGGAGGTGCGCGCGGCGCTCCAAGGCGCCGGCTTTGCCCTGGACGCGGCGCACGCGCTGCGCGACTGGCACTGCCTGACCGCCCGCAAGACGCCTTGAGAGGCGCCCCTGTATCGGGAAAAGCTCCGGCGCGGGCGCCGGGCACGAGTTTTTGGAGGCGCCGGGAAGAGAACAGGAGGGAAAACGCCATGACGGTGGAAAGAGCGAAGCGGATGTATATGCCGATGACAGAGACGATGTATTACATCTTGTTGTCTCTGATCGAACCGCAGCACGGATATGGGATCATGCGGCATGTGGAGCGCATCACAAATGGGCGGATCCGCTTGGGGGCGGGCACCGTGTACAACAGCCTGGGCAAGCTGCAGGCCGACAACCTGATCGAACTGATTGCCGAGTCGGACCGGCGGAAGATCTATCTCATCACCGAGGCGGGGCAGGGGCTGATCGAAGCCGAGCTGAAGCGCCTCGAAGAACTGAGCGCCAACGGGCGGCAGGCGATGTAGAGGGCGCGCCTTTTGACATTTGCACCGACCTGTGTCATAATACAAACAGAGACGCGGCGCGAGGGGCCCGTCACGCTTTGGCACATTGCGGCCGCTTCGCGGCAGCAAGAAAACGAGAATGTGGGCCCTGGGCTGCGGGTGCGGCCCACATGGGCGCCTTGCGGCCGCTTCGCGGCGGCGGAAAAACGAAAATTTGAGTTGTGGGCTGCGGGTGCGGCCCACATTGAGAAAGGGTGGGACATATGGCGGAATTTCCCCTGTCCACATTGCGGCACAGCGCATCCCATATTTTGGCGCAGGCGGTGCTTCGCCTGCATCCGGGCGCGAAGCTGGCCATCGGCCCCGCCATCGAACATGGGTTTTACTACGACTTTGACGTAGAAAAACCCTTTGCCGCCGAGGAGCTGGAGGCGTTGGAAAAAGAGATGAAGCGCATTGTCCGCGAGCGCTACCGCGTCGAGAGTTTCACGCTGCCGCGCGCGGAGGCGTTGGCGCTCATGGAGAACCAGCCCTACAAGCAGGAGATGATCCGTGAGCTGCCGCCGCAGGAGCCCATTCGGTTTTACAAACAGGGGGAATTCACCGACCTGTGCGCCGGCCCCCATGTCGACCACACCGGGCGGGTGAAGGCCTTCAAGCTCCTCTCCGCGACCGGGGCTTACTGGCGGGGCGACAGCAGCCGGAAGATGCTCTGCCGGATTTATGGCACGGCCTTTGACAACAAAGAAGATCTGGAGCGTCGCCTGACGGCGTTGGAGGAGGCCAAAAAGCGGGACCACAACCGCCTCGGGCGCGAGCTTGAGTTCTTTACCACTGTCGATTACATCGGGCAAGGCCTGCCGATCCTTATGCCGAAGGGCGCGCGCGTCATCCAGATCCTGCAGCGCTTTGTCGAGGACGAGGAGCAGCGGCGCGGGTACCTGCTGACCAAGACGCCCCTGTTTGCCAAACGCGAACTCTATCAGATCTCCGGCCATTGGGACCACTACCGAGACGGCATGTTCATCATGGGTCCGGAGGACGACGAGGAGGCCGATGTCTTTGCCCTGCGGCCGATGACCTGTCCGTTTCAGTTCATGGTCTATCTCTCCCGCACGCGTTCGTACCGGGACTTGCCGATGCGCCTGAACGAGACCTCGACGCTGTTTCGCAACGAGGCCTCCGGCGAGATGCATGGGCTCATCCGGGTGCGGCAGTTCACGATCTCGGAGGGGCACATCGCCTGTACGCCGGAACAGCTCGAAGAGGAGTTCAAAGACTGCCTCGACCTCGCCGCCTTCATGCTGAGGGCCGTGGGGCTGGACGACGATGTCTCCTACCGCTTCTCCAAGTGGGATGAAAACAACCGGGAGAAGTACATCGGCTCGCCCGAACAGTGGAACGATGTGCAGGGCCGCATGCGCGGCATCTTGAACCACATGGAGATCGCCTACGAGGAGGCGGACGGCGAGGCGGCGTTTTACGGCCCGAAGCTGGACATTCAGATCCGCAACGTCCACGGCAAGGAGGACACGCTGATCACGATCCAGATCGACTTTCAGCTCGCGGAGCGCTTCGGCATGGAATACACCGACAGAGACGGTGTGAAGCGGCACCCCTACGTGCTGCACCGCACCTCCATCGGCTGCTATGAGCGGACGCTGGCGCTGCTGATCGAAAAATACGCGGGCGCGCTGCCGCTGTGGCTTGCGCCGACGCAAGTGGCTGTCCTGCCCATCACCGAGCGGCAGCACGACTACGCGCACGGGCTGTGCAATAGGCTCCGCGCGGCGGGTTACCGCGTGGAACTGGACGAGCGCAACGAGAAGATCGGCTTTAAGATCCGCGAGGCGCAAGTGCAGAAAGTGCCCTATATGCTCGTCGTGGGCGACAAGGAGACCGAGGCGGGGCAGGTGTCGGTGCGTGACCGGCGCCAGGGCGATCTCGGCGCCATGTCGCCGGACGACTTTGAGGCGCGGCTGGCCGGCGAGGTGGCGCGGCGGGTGCTGTGACGCCCCAAAAAGCGGCCGCCCTTTCGGGCGGCCAAGTGGGTTATGGGATAAAGACAGGCGGCCACGCAACCGCCGGGGCCGGGCGCCCGAAAGCAGTTGCCCTGCGCCGGCTATCCATAGCGTATCACAATTTCCTTAATTTGTAAATTAGAAGTTTTGTCGTTTTTCCGCGAAGGGGTGCCCGGCCGCAAAAAAGGTGGGGCGCCCGGAGGGAGGAAGGCGCGTGAGAGATCTGATCATTGTGGGCGGCGGCCCGGCGGGGCTGACCGCCGCCATTTACGCCGCGCGTGCCGGTCTGTCCGTCACCGTGGTGGAGAGGGGCTTTGCGGGCGGGCAGATGGCCGCCACAACCGACATCGTCAACTACCCCGGCTTCGAGACCATCGACGGCGCGGAGCTCGCCCGGCGCATGGAGGTCCACGCGCGCGGGCTGGGCGCCGAGGTGCTGACAGGGGAGGTGCGGGCGCTGTGGCTGAAGCCGGGTGCGCTGACTGTCGTGACCGAATCGGAGCTGCCGGCCCGCACGCTGATCCTCGCGATGGGTACGCGGCGGCGCAAGCTGGCGGTCCCCGGGGAGGAACGGCTGACCGGGCGGGGTGTCTCTTACTGCGCCATATGCGACGGCGCTTTCTTCAAGGACCGGGATGTGGCGGTGGTTGGCGGCGGCGACACGGCGCTGGCAGACGCCGCCTATCTGGCCGGCGTCTGCCGGCGGGTGACGCTGGTACACCGGCGTGACGCGTTCCGCGGCGGCCGGCGCCTTGAGGAGATCCTGCGCCGGCTGCCGAATGTGACGCTCCGGCTCGGGCAGGTGGTCGAGGAGATCTTGGGGGACAAGGCCGTGCAGGCGATCCGGGCGCGGGATGTGAAGACGCAGGCGGCGGAGGCGCTGCCGGTGTCGGCCGTCTTTGTGGCGGTGGGCGTCGTGCCGGACACCGCGCTGCTGCGCGGGTCGCTGCCGCTGGATGCGGAGGGGCGGGTGGAGGCGCCCGAGGATGGGAGCACCCAGGTTCCCGGCGTGTTTGTGGCCGGCGACCTGCGGCAAAAACCCATCTATCAAATCGTAACCGCCTGTGCCGACGGAGCCATGGCCGCCACGGCGGCGGCGCGGTTCTTGCGGGGGTAGGGAGATTTTATACGGCGGGCGACGCCCGCCGCGCCTGGGAGCCATGGCCGCCACGGCGGCATCGCGGTTCTTGCGGGGGGAGGGGGAGTTTATACGGCGGGCGACGCCCGCCGCGCCTGGAGGAGCCATGGCCGCCACGGCGGCATCGCGGTTCTTGCGGGGGTAGGGAGAGAGATATGCTGATTTACCATGCCGAGCTGCACACGATGGACGGCGCTGTTTTGGCGGGGGGGTGGGTGCGCACGGAGGGCGCGCGCATCCATTCGGTGGGTCCCCCGGAGACGTGCCCCGCCGCGGGCCCGGACGACATAGACGCCGCCGGCGCGGTGGTGACACCCGGCTTCATTGACGCCCACTGTCACATCGGTGTCTTTGAGGACGCCGTGGGGGAGATGGGCGAGGACGGCAACGAGGCCTCCGACCCCGTCACGCCGCATATGCGGGGGCTCGACGCCGTCAACCCGCGGGACCGCTGTTTCGCCGACGCGCGCCGCGCCGGCGTCACCACCGTGGTCACCGGGCCGGGCAGCGCCAACCCGGTGGGCGGACAGATGGCCGCGCTGAAGACAGACGGCCGCCGCGTGGACGACATGGTCCTGCGCGCGCCCGCGGCCATGAAGTTTGCCATGGGGGAGAACCCAAAGCGCACGTACGCCGGACGGAAGGCCGCCCCCTTTACGCGCATGGGGACGGCGGCGCTCATCCGCGAGGCGCTTTTTCAGGCGCGCGCCTACGGGGCGCGCAAGGAGAAGGCGGCGCGGAGCGGCGGCGACCCGCCGGACTACCATATGAAGTGGGAGAGCCTGCTGCCCGTGCTCGCGGGCGCGATGCCGGCCCATATCCACGCCCACCGCGCCGACGACATCTTTACGGCGCTGCGCATCGCGCGGGAGTTTGCGCTGGACGCCGTCATCATCCACGGCACGGACGCGGCCTCGGTGGCCGACCTGTTGGCGGCGGAGCGCGTGCCCGTTGTCGCCGGGCCGCTGCTTGTCGACCGTTCGAAGCCGGAGCTCGGGAGTCTGTCGTTTGCGCTGCCGGCCGCGCTGTACCGGGCCGGCGTTCCGGCCGCGCTGTGCACCGACGCGCCGGTCGTCCCCCCGGAGTACCTCCCGCTGTGCGCGGGCCTCGCGGCCAAGGCGGGCCTGCCGGCGGAGGAGGCGCTGCGCGCCGTCACCGCCGCCGCCGCCGCCATCGCCCGGCTCGACCACCGCGTGGGCCGGCTGCGTCCGGGCCTGGACGCGGACATTGTCATCTGGCGCGGCCCCCCGCTGTCGCTGGAGGCCGCCCCCGCGGCCGTGTTTCTCTCGGGCCGGCGGGCCCGGTGACGGAAAGGGGTGGCGGAATCCCGCCGCGCGTGGTATACTGGGGGAGAGGAGACCGGGCTGGGCGCCGGTTGTCTTACAGATACATCCCGGTTGGAAGGAGATGTTCGAATTGAGAGTCCAATTTACCGACAAAAAGGTGGAGGTGTCCGACGCGCTGCGTGAGTACGCGGAAAAAAAACTGACCAAGCTGGACCGCTACTTCAAACACGACGCCGAGGCGCGTGTGGTGTTTGCCGTGGAGCGGGGCCGCCACCAGGTGGAGATCACCGTCTCCCACAGCGGGACGGTGTACAGGGCCTCCGAGTCCACCAACGATATGTATGCGGCCATCGACAGCGCCGTGGCCTATATCGAGCGGCAGATTCACAAGTTCAAGACAAAGCTCGAAAAGCGGCTGCGCCAGGGCGCGTTTGAGCGCGAGGTGCCCACCGCCATGGCCGACCCGACGGTGGATGAGGAGTACGAGTTCAACATCATCCGCGTGAAGAGATTTGCCTTCAAGCCGATGACGCCGGAGGAGGCGATTCTCCAGATGAACCTCTTGAATCACGAGTTCTTCGCGTTTCGCAACTTTGAAAACGGGGGCGTTTTCGCCGTGGTCTACAGGCGCAACGACGGCGGATACGGCCTGATCGAGGAACACTGATGTGGGTTACCTGCAACCCACAACCCAGATTCCTGTTTTTTATTGCCGCGAAGCGGCAATAGGGTACTGACGGGTACACAGCGCGGGGCGCGGCCGCTTTGGCCGCGCCCCGATTTCCTATCAATCATAAGATCGCAGACCATTTTGTAAAATAATATAGTGAATTCGACTATAATGGATGCTATAATAAAACGGCAGCAACATTGAGAAGAGAAAGGAAGTGCTTTGTTTATGACTGCCAAAAAACGGACGATGGCTGTGCTTGTCGCGCTTGTCATGGCGTTGGGGGTGTTGCCGTCGCTGCCCGTCTCCGGTTTGGAGGCGGCTGCCGGGCCTCTCACAGAAAACACCAACACACACTGGCTGTTGTATTCTCCGAAGGCCCAGTCGTATGTACAGCATCTCACAAACGCCGGGTACGGCGCCAATCCCGGCGGGGTCGTCGCCACGCAGGACGACCCGTCCGACCCGGCCGCCCAATGGACGCTCACCAACTACAACTCCGGCTCGATACCGGCCGCCGCCGGCATGTTCCGTATGGTGACCGCCGAAACCGCCAACGGGCACAACGCCGGCCTGGCGTTTAAAATGTTCGACGGCGCCGTGTATGTCGAAGGCGGGACAAACGGCGACGCCGACGGATTCTATCCGACGCCCGGACCCGCGGCCGACACTGTCATCATTCGCGGCGGGGGCAACGGCGGCATCGTGTACCCGATGAACGCCAACGCGCAGGGGTTGACCGTGAACGACGCGAACATTCTCCGCCGCTCGGCCAGCAGCCCCGACGCCTTCATCCTCATCCCGCCGCAGGGGTACGTCCCGGTTCCGCCGGTTCCGTCGTCCCTCACCACACCGGACGGCAGTTCCGTTGCGGTCCAGTGGCCGAACCCCACCACATATTCGTCTAAACTGATTCTCCAGCGGGCCACCGACGAAGCGTTTTCAGACGCGGTCGCCGTGGATCTCAGCGGCGCGGCGCAGCAAGCCGGATATGTCACGCGGCTTGTCGATGCGTCGCCCAAGACGCATGGGACCACCTATTACTACAGGTTCATCGCCGAGGATTACTGGCACAAAGGTGAAAACGGCGTAGTCGGCGAGAGCGCGGACATCACGATGCCCTCGACATTGCCGCCGACCATACAGACGACGGCGCTGACGTTTTTCAAATACCCCGCCCCGAAAGACCAGACCATCGGCTTTGACCCTGGCTTCGGCGCGCCCGAAGGCGCGACGGGCGTCGCGTCCGTCAGTTTCGACGGCGGAGCGAGTCTCGCCGTTGGCAGCGATTACACGGTCGATTGGGCCGGCAAGACGGTCACCGTCAAAGCGGCCGCGTTGAGCCGTTTGGCGCAGGGTGAACACGCGATCGACGTCAGGTTTGACCGGGAGGCCGGCGTGGCGTCGTTTGCCGTCAGCCTCCATGTGACGGACAAGATCACACACCCGTCTCACTGGTTGATTTTTTCGCCGGACGCGGGCGCGCTTGTCGGTGTCAGGCAGAGCAATCCCTGGCAGGCGAACCCGCAGGGCTCGCTGTCGGCGACATATCTTTCGGCCGATCATGTGAACGCGCAGTGGTCCATCGACCGCAACGTGGCGGCCGCCTATACCGGCACGTACCCGTTCCGCATCCAATCTATGCTGACCACACCCACGCCGGCGCAGAGAAATATGTCTATGTACGCCGACTCTTGGGCCGCCTGGGAACAGGCCGGAACGATCAACCAGGCCACCGCCATGGCGATTGTCCCGCAGGGCGACGGTACTGTCAAGATTCACGGCGCGTGGAATAACCCGGGTTGGGCGGCGGTAAACGCCGACGGCACAACGCGCACTTTGGCGCAGGCCGCGTCGTCGAATTTCATTGTCATTCCGCCGGACAGTTACACGCCGGGCGACGCCGTCGGCGGGGCGGTCACCAGCGAAACCGCCGCGGACGTCACGTTCACGTGGCAGGCCCCGGCAGGGCCCGCGCCGAACTATTTTGCCGGGTTCCGCGTATTCAGACAGGACGGCGCGCAGTGGATTGAACTGACGGGCGACGGCAGCCTTGTCGTCAGAGAAGGCGGCGGCGTGTACTCGTTTACCGACGACTCGCCCGTGGACAATGTCAGCGTGTATAAAGTCGTGACGGACACCGCCAACCACGATTCGGACGGGATGCTGCTCACCGCCAACATCCCCGGGGGGGAACCCCCGAGTGTGGGCGCGTCCATCGCGACGTTCAACAAAAAGATCCCGGAGAGCGTGGTCATCGGCGTCAAGCTGGGCTTCGGCTCGCTGAGGGCCTCCCAGGTCGCGTCTCTGCTTCTCGACGGCATCCCTGTCGCCTATACGCTGAGCGGCGGCAAGTCCCCCGCCGTGACCCTTGACGCCGCCGCGCTCTCCGCTTTGGCGCTGACAAACGGCGACGCGCACAGCATCGCGGTTGCGTTCAACGACGCCGCGGAAACGGTAAAAACCGTGACGCTCAACGTCATTGACGCCGAGAGCGCCTTGCCCGCCCCCGCGAACGTCAGAGTGACCGGCGACGGCAATGGCGCGGCGATCTCATGGGATGCCGTGCCGAACGCAACCGGCTACAAAATCTACCGCGGGCTCGGCAAGTACGCGCCCGCCACATTCACCGCGCTCGTCGACGCCACCGACGAAACGGGGTACAATCTCGGGGCCAGCTATGTGTGGGATTGGTACAAAGTAACCGCGTACAACGGCGCCGGCGATTATATCGATAGCCCGCCGTCGGACGTGGCCTCACTCGAGATCACGATGTTCCCAAACACCGAAATCTTCACCGAGAACGACGCGCAAAATACGGTGTCGACGGTCACCAATAACCATTCGAAGGCGTTCTTCTGGGGTGGGGCCATAGGCGGGAATTCCCCGTCCGGCGCGGACGCCAACAACCAATTCACAGACGACCGCATCGCGCTCCTGTTCAGGCCCGCCAAGGGTCACACGGCGGACTTCACGTACTTGGGGCTGTACCTCAACTTTTATATGCACATTGCCGGGCTTGGCAAAGTGCCGACCGACGTGCAGACGCAATCGGTTCAGGTATATTCTTGGGAGGGCGGCAGTTACAATGGCGGCGGCAACGTCACACAAAACTTCTGGCGCACGTTTGAAAATATGGAGACCACAGCCGGAGGCAATGTGTTCGCCGTCTCACAGGCGTCCCCTGTCCGCCGGGTTAAGACGGGCGCGCTTACGTTCCAGCTCGGCGGTTCGGCGAGCGGCGGGTTCCTTGCCGACAGTTACACAGGCTGGCAGTCCTATCAGGGGCAGCAGCAGTTTTATACCCGCAACAACGCGATAGCGGGCACGGACGGCCTGATCTGGAACGGTGTCATGCAGGGCAACACGACCCAGGACGGGACCCAGTGGAACCAGTCCTACTCATGGATTGTCGTCGATGTGGAGCACACGCCGCTCATAGCGGAGAAGCCCTTCCTCTACTTTGACGTGGACGCGAACGGCGGCACCGGCGACTACCGAGTATTCGTACCCGGTTACCGCAAAGACGCTGTCGGCCTTTCGTGGGGCGACGGCAAGGCAAATGGGGGCATGGGCCCCGGCGAAAGCAGGCCGCTGAGCGATTTCTTTGTGGCGGACGAGTCCATGAGCGCCGACCAAATTATCGCCGGGATGCAAACGAAGAACGGCAACATCTTCTTCACCCCAGGCGTATACAAACTTGACAAAGAGATCCGCGTCACCGAGCCAAACGCCGTGCTGCTCGGGATCGGCGAGGCCTCGCTCCGCCCGCTGAGCGGGAATGTCTGCGTAAAAGTCGCGGATGTGCCCGGTGTGCGTGTCGCCGGACTTCTGTTCGACGCCGGCCCCGCCGCCGAGAATGACTTGGCCAACGCCAGCGAGGCGCTGCTTGTGGTCGGAGAAGGCGGCTTCACCGCCACGCCGGAGATGGAAGCGAGCCCGATTGTGCTTTCCGACGCGATCGTGCGCGTTGGCGGGCTTCCGACGAGCGTACCCTATAAAGCGAAGAACGGCATTGTCATAAACGCCGATTACACGATTCTTGATCACGCCTGGATCTGGCGCGCCGACCACGGCGACCAGGTCGGATGGACGC
This sequence comes from Oscillospiraceae bacterium, assembly GCA_031258665.1. Classification (GTDB taxonomy): domain Bacteria; phylum Bacillota; class Clostridia; order Oscillospirales; family UBA929; genus JAIRTA01. The sequence goes on from JAIRML010000288.1 coordinate 18,642, forward strand.
TCAACCAGACAGACAACGGCCTTGTCGTCAACGGCGATCATGTGATTACATACGGGTTGCACTCCGAACACTTCCAGAAATATGACGTCCTCTGGAACGGCGATGACGGGCGCTGCTTCTATCTGCAAAATGAGCGCCCGTATGACACGCCGGAAACCGACGACGTGCCCGACGCCTGGCGCGACACGTCGCTCGCGGACGCCAAGTATGATTACATCGGCCCGCTGGCCGACAGGCAGCAAGGGTACGCCGCTTTCCGCATCGGCGACGATGTGAGAAACTTCGAGGGCTGGGGTCTTGTGTCTTATGACGTGTTCGTACAGAACATGGGCGTCCAGTTCCGCACCATTTGGACAGGCTTCATAGCGCCGGAAAAGAACGCCAACATCAAGATCCATCAAGTGGGGACACTCTCAATCTCGCAGAACAGGGGTGAGATCGCCCACATCATCAATGGCGAGGGCCCGAGCAACGTTGGCCCCGTTGGGCCGACAAAATTTCTCGCGGCAAACGAGTTCCACCCCGACAATGAATACTGGTCGAAATGGCCGCTCTCCGCCGACGCGCTTGTGATCGGAGGTGCTGATGTCTATGACGATGCCGTTGGCCTGTATGTACTGAATTTGGGTGAGACTGAGCGGACGGCGAACGCCATTCTCGGCGGATACGAAACAGGCGGGAGGCTGACCGACGCAAACGTCGACCGGATAACCGTCAAGGGCTCCATCCTTGTTGGCGGCGGCGTCGGCGGCAATTCGGAGATTGTCGGCGGAGAGGCCCGCGGTCCGCAGCCGTTTATATCTAAAGATACCACCGTGGGTTCGCGGCTGTCCGGCGGGAGGTATGCCCTGCCCCGGCCGGGCGGCGAGAGTGCCGACGTCTGCGCCGCGTATGTCTGGAGCAGTGAAACCCATACGCCGCTTGCGGAGCGCCTCATCATTCCGCTGGATTAGCTTTTTGCTGCCGCGAAGCGGCGGCAAAAAAGAAGAATTTGGGTTATGGGTTGCAGGCGCAACCCGCGTTGGTACCCTGTTGCCGCGAAGCGTCAACAAGGTGTTATCGATTTGTGGAAGGGGGCCTTGTGGATGAAAAAGATTCTCGTTTCATTGTTGGCGGCCGTCATGGTTTTTGGAGCGACGGCGTGTTCGCCGAGTGGTCAGCAGACGAGCGGCGGCAAGACTGTGATTAAGGTATTCAGCAATCTACCGGACAGAACAACGGGGCAGGGGCTTGTGGAACAGAAGATTTTTGACCAGTATATGGCCGAAAATCAGGACATCGACATCCAGGTGGAGGCGTTGGACGACGAAGCGTACAAAATCAAGATGAAGGCATATGCCTCGGGGACGAATTTGCCTGACCTCATCAGTGTTTGGGGGCAGCCGTCTTTTTTGGACGGATATATTGACGCCGGGCTGATCGCCGAGCTCGACCCAAATGACTATGACGGATATGGCTTTGTTGAGGGCTCGCTCGCCGGATTCTCCAAAAATGGCAAGCTGTACGGGCTGCCGAGAAACACGGATATGATCGCGTTCTATTACAACCAGAAACTGTTTGGCGACAACAACTGGTCGGTCCCGGCCACGTATGATGAACTGCTCGCGCTCGCCCCGAAGATCGCGGCTGCCGGGATATCGCCTGTTGCGATGGACGGCAATGACAAGTGGCCTATCTCTATATTTATAACGGATTTGCTCGTCAAAATCGCGGGGACATCCTATCAGGCGGAGACCCTGAAGGCCATATCCAGCGGCGACTTTTCCCATCCGATGTACGCCGAGGCGGCGCGTCTTCTCCAGGACGCGTTCGATGCCGGTCTGTTCCAACCCGGATTCGAGCAGCAGGATTATGGCACGGCACAGAACCTCTTTATCAATGGCCAGGCCGCCATGTTTTACATGGGCAGCTGGGAGATGAGCATGGCCAACAACCAGGAAATCCAACCGGAGGTCCGTGACAATATTCGCGCGTTCACGATGCCTGTTGTGTCCGGCGGCGCCGGGGTTGCCACAGATATCGCGGCCTGGAACGGCGGCGGTCACTCTGTGGTGGCGAAAAGTCCCGTGAAAGACAAGGCCGTTGCGCTTCTGAATTACATCTACAAGCCGGAAAATTGGACGAAAATCGCCTGGGAGAACAATGTCTGCATGTCGGCGCAAGACTTCTCTCAGTACAAAACCGGCAGCGAAACCCCTGTCCAACTGCAGTTGATTGACATCTTTTCTCAGGCCACGTCCATCAGCGGCACGACAATCAACGATCTCGGCTCGTCCGATTTTAAGACGAAGTTTGAGGATTTATCGCAGCAAATCTCCATCAAATCTATCACCCCAGAAGACGCGATAAGCGCTTTGGCGAATTGATCACAACGAAGGGGGCGCGGGCGCCGGGGTTTCTCGGCGCCCGCCGGTCCTCCGCAATGCGGCTGGCGGCCTGCCGATAGGGGTGAGTGATGTGGAAAAGATGCTCAAAGATAAACGCGTCATAGCCATCCTGATCGCGCCGAGTTTGGCCGCTTTTATTTTTGCCGTACTCGCGCCGATTGTCCTCAGTTTTGTCTACAGTTTTACCAACAGCTCCGGCATCGGCCGGTTCACATTTGTGGGGTTTGAAAACTATTCCGCCCTCGCAAAGGACCGGGCCTTTTGGAACGCGTTGCTCAATTCGGCGCTGCTCGCGGCGGGCTTTGTTCTCATTCAGCACCCGATAGCGATTTTGACGGCGTGGCTGCTGGATCGGGTTGGCGGCCGCCTGGAAACGTTTTTCAAAACCGCCTACTTTATCCCAAACATCATCTCGTCAGCCGTCATTGCCATTTTGTGGAAATATATCTACAATACGAATTTCGGGCTTTTTAACGTGATCGCGCGATTTTTCGGCGGGGAGGGCGTCAATTGGCTTGGCACAGGGGTGGCCATCTGGTCGGTGCTTGTCGTACTCGTATGGCACGGATTTGGCTGGGGTATGCTGATCTATTACACGGGTATAAAGAACATCGACCCTGTTTTGTATGAGGCCGCCGCCATCGACGGGTGCGACGACAAAAAGATGTTCTTCGCGATCACCCTGCCGCTCATGCGCCCTGTGATCCAGGTGAACGTGACGCTCGCCCTCATTTCGGCTCTGAAACAGATGGAAACAGTGTATCTTTTGACAAAAGGCGGCCCCGGAAATGAGACACAGTTCGTGGCCACATATCTATATAAACAGGCCTTCCAGTCGGGCAATTACGGTTATGGCAATACGATCAGCGTCGTCTTTGTCGTGATCTGTCTGCTCACCACAGCCTTCCTCAACCGACTGTTTCGCGAAAGGGGGATTTGAGGCGTGACAGACAAGATGAAAACGAGATTTCCCCTGGGCAGAGGCATCATTTTGGCCGTGCTCTTATTGTTCTCGGTGATCCAGCTTTTCCCGCTGGTATGGCTTATCGATTTCTCCCTCGCCAGCAATACAGAGTTCTTCACGTCGAAGCTGCTTATCATGCCCAAAGAAATCCAATGGGGGAATTATCCAAGGGCATTTATTGATGGGCATTTTTTGCTGTATTTAAAAAACAGCCTGCTTGTCAATACGCTCGCGGTTGTCGTCGTGCTGGTCCTCTCAATCTGTTCGGCATACGCCGTCACAAGAATGCGCTGGAAGTTTTCACAAGCCGCCAAAAGCGTCATACTGTTGGGCATGATGATCCCGATTCACGCGACGCTTATCCCCAATTACATGATATACGACTTCCTCGGAGTCCGTGACACGCTGTGGTCGCTTCTTCTGCCTTACGTGGCCTTTTCGCTGCCGCAGGGGCTTTTTCTTGCGGCAAGTTATATGGAGTCCGTTTCGAAAGAAATAGAGGAAGCCGCCATCATCGACGGCTGCGGGACCTTTCGCCTTCTGGGCAGCATTATCACGCCGATGATGAAATCGTCGCTTATAACCGTCATGATCATGACTTACTTGAACAACTGGAATGAGTTTATGATGGCCAGCACATACCTGAGCACATCAAAATGGAAGACACTCCCATTTTCCATCTTGGAATTCACGGGGCAGTACCGCGCGAATGTGGCGGTGCAATTTGCCGTTATGACGCTCACCGCAGCGCCGGCTATCATCATATATATTATATTGAGCAAACATATAACAAAGGGTGTGGCCATGGGTGCTGTAAAGGGATAAAAGTCCTCGTTCATTATATTTTTACAGTAAAATCATGATAGCGGTCGGGGCGGTTTTCTATGTGTGGAATGAAGAGGAATGAGCATACGGGGATGAGGATAGGGCACAAGATAGTCCTGAGTATCTATGCCGTTCTTCTGCCGACGTTTCTTATCGTAGAAAGCATCATTTACTGGAACAGCCATTCCGCCGTCATCAGTGAACGCACGCGGCAGTATAAGCGCGCCGTTTCGTCCATCGACGAAAACATTGGATACCTGGAGCAGGACATGTTGGAAATCGCGACCTATCTCTCCATCAATTATGAAATACAGAGGGTTCTGATGTCCGACCCTGAAGAGACCGCGGAAGATCCCCTCTTTTGGTCAAACAAAACGCCGGTCAATGTCATAAAAGACATATTGGCCGTAAAAACGAAGATTGCGACGGTCGCGCTTTATCCAGAAAACGGGCTCAGGCCTTTTACCATAAGCCGCGACAGGAGTGTTTTCGCCCCCAATATCGCCAATCTTCGGGGGCTGGACATTTATAAGAGAGCCGCAGCAGGGAACGGCGTCATCGTTTGGAGCCGGGTAAACAGCGATGATATTGGGCTTTTTATCAACAACCGTTCAGACAAAATCGTCGCCTGCAGTGAACTGTATGATTTGTCTAAGAGACGCAAACTGGGCTTTCTGTCACTCGGCATTGATTTGGAGGGATACGAAAGCATATGCGCGAACGCCATGCCTCAGAACAACGAGGCTGTCCTTATCTTCGACTCCGACGGCAGCGAGATGTTCCGATACGGCGACGTGCCGGACGAAGCCGCCGCGTGGCTCAGGGAGCGTGATCCAAACGTCACGGATGAGCCGTTGGAATACGAGAAATACTACATATTTTCTCAGCGCCGTGAGACATCGGGTCAGACGATCTTTTATCTGTCCAGAAAAAGCGACTGGGACGCGTGGACAAGAAGCGGGTTCCTGATCACATGCCTGTCGGCACTTGCTCTTTTGGGAGGGGTATGGCCGCTGTCCTCGTTCGCCTCACGGATCGTTACCCGGCCGATTATGCTGCTCTACGCCTCCATGAATAAGTTTAAGAGCGGCGATTTCAACCAGCAGGTACATGTCGAGGGAAATGATGAAATTTCTGAGCTGGCCGAAACATTTAATACCATGGTGAGCGATATCCGCGAGCAAATCGACAAGAATTATGTGTTGGCTTTGAGAGAGAAGCAGAGCGAACTGAATGCGCTCCAAGCGCAGATCAATCCGCATTTCCTCTACAACGCGCTGGACGCGCTTTACTGGCAAGCGACGGAATGCTGTCAAGAGCGGCTTGCGGACGATATATTGGCGATGTCGGAATTGTTCCGTATGCTGCTCTCCAACGGCAACAGCGAGGTTACGGTGGAACAGGAACTGAAAATTGTGCGCCACTATCTGCAAATTCAAAAATTACGTTTTGACAAAAAAATGAACTACAGCATTGAGGTGGAGAACGAACTGCTTCCATACCAGATCCCAAAGCTGATTATCCAGCCATTTGTAGAGAACGCCATTGTCCATGGGATGGAAAAGAATGGAACGTGGGGCCGCATTCGAATCACCGGCCGCATAGACGGCGACTTCCTCTCGTTCACCGTCGAAGACAGCGGGATCGGCATGTCAAATGAGAGAATTCAGGAGATCTTAAAGGCAAAGGACGACGACCGGTACGCCTACCAAAGGGTGGGACATTACGCTGTCAGAAATGTGAAGGAGCGCATGAATCTGCGCTACGGCGCTGCGGCGGAACTCACCATCGAGAGCGAGCTGAATATCGGCACAAAAGTTCAGATCAAATTGCCACTGATAGTGCCTTGTTGCCGCGAAGCGGCAGCAAAAAACAAGAATTTGGGTTGTGGGTTGCAGGGGCAGCCCACGTGGGAACGAAATGAGGCGGGGCTATGAGCGATTCGAAAATCAGTCTGCTGATTGCCGAGGACGAGGAACGGGTGCGGGGAAGTCTGAAGTCCTTCATCAGCAAAAACGCCGATTATGTCTCCGAGATTTACTGCGCCGCCAACGGGCAGGAAGCCATCGACATCATTATTCAGTACAACCCCGATGTCATGCTGTTGGACATCAAAATGCCGATTAAGAGTGGAATCGATGTCATGAAAGAGGCATCCGCCATTGGCATACTGCCCAAAACCATTGTTATATCAAGTTACGACAAATTTGAATACGCCCAGCTGGCGCTGCGCTACGGCGCGATGGAGTATTTGCTGAAACCCACAGCTACATCCGACATTCTTCGCGCGATTTGGAGTGTTTATAAAAGGGAACCGCCTCGCGGAAATGAGCAGAAAAAATCGGCCGTGTTGAACAGTTTTATCAGCAACGCTCTCGACTATATGAACCGCCATTATCCCGATGAATTGACGCTGACGATTGTCGCGGAACATATTGGGATAACACCAAATTATCTCTCGACCTTGTTTAAACGCACCCTCGGATGCGGATTCATAGATTGCCTCAACCAAATCCGGGTGGAACGCGCTTGTGACTATTTTGTGGACAACAAGATGAAAACCTATGAGGTGGCGTATAAGGTCGGTTATCGCGATGAAAAATATTTTTCTACCGTCTTCAAAAAAACAAAAGGTATGAGCCCATCCGAGTACCGCAAAAATCATAAGGGGTGACAATCTATGGAGAACATAACAAAGTTTGACCCGAGGGCGCTGCGTCTGTTTACAACCGCTTTTGGCGGCGGCCAAAAAACTGAAATATCATCCGTCCATACTTTTTCCGACGACAACGGCGTTGAGAACGATGTCGTCAACATTCACCCCGAAATTGTGTATCAGACGTTCGAGGGGTTTGGAGGGGCCTTTACAGACGCGGCGGGTTACGTTTTTTCACTGATGCCGAAAAAGGAACGCAGGCGTCTGATCGAGGCGTATTTCGGTGAGGGCGGCGCGGGGTATACGGCGGGGCGGATTCATCTGGACAGCTGCGATTTTTCGGTTGGGCATTACGAGGCCGTGGAACCGAACGACGAAACACTCGCCACATTCAACCTCAGTAGGGCCGTAAAATACATCAGGCCGCTTCTGGATGCGGCACAAAGCGCCTACGGGAAGCAAATACCGCTCATGGCGTCTCTGTGGAGCCCGCCCGCCTTTATGAAATCAAACGGCGCGCGCAACGGCGGCGGCCAACTGCTCAAAAAGTACTATCCGCTGTTTGCGGAATATATATGCCGATACATCGCGGAACTTAAAAAAATCGACTTTCACATAGTCCGGCTCGCCGCCCAAAACGAGCCGAAGGCTGTTCAAATATGGGATTCGTGCGTATATACGGCGGAAGAAGAACGGGATTTTCTCGTCAACTATCTTCGTCCCGCTCTTGATGAGAACGGCTGCGACGATATAAAGCTGCTTTTTTGGGATCATAACAAAGAGCGATTGTACGAACGCGCGGCTGCGGTGGCGGGTGAGCGGGTATCTGGCGTTTTTGAGGGCATCGCATTTCACTGGTACAGCGGGGATCATTTCGAGGCTGTCGACCTTGTCCGCAGCCGTTTTCCCCATCTTAAACTGGTGCAATCTGAGGCGAGTGTGGAGTTTCTCAAGTTTGACAGGAACGATATCGGCGCGGCGGCCAAATATGCCCACGAACTCATAGGGAACATCAACGCCGGTATGCACGCCTTTTATGACTGGAACATTGTTCTCGACCAGGAGGGCGGCCCGAATCACGCCAAAAACTTCTGCGATGCGCCGTTCTTGTTCGACACCTGTACGTCCAAATTGGAGGAGCGCCCCGTGTACTCATATATTTCCCATTTCTCCCGATATATCAGGCCAGGCGCTCTCAGGGTCGCGTTCTCACGCTACACCGCCGATCTGGACGTGACGGCACTGAAAAATCCGGACGGTGCGGTCATATCCGTCATTCTCAACCGCGGCACTGACGAAAAAAAAGTTGTCCTGCGCATCGGCGATAAAGCCACGGACATTCGCGTACCCGGCGTTTCAATATCCACCGCGGCCATTGATTTTTGATTCCACTGCAAAAAGGCTAAGGAACGGACTGGATATCCAGTATAAAGGCCCTCGTTCATTATATTTTTGCAGTAAAATCATTTTTGGTGAAAGAAGGAGAAAGGCAATGGCGGGGATTACTTTCAAAAATGTGACCAAAAGTTACAGAAACCATGTGATGGTTGTGCCGGGCTTGAATTTTGAGATCAAAGACAAGGAATTTGTTGTGCTCGTGGGCCCTTCCGGTTGCGGCAAATCGACCACGCTCCGTATGATCGCAGGCTTGGAAGCGGTGACGTCCGGCGAGATCCTCATAGGAGAAAAAGTGGTGAACAATGTGGCGCCGAAAGACAGGGACATTGCGATGGTCTTTCAGAACTACGCGCTTTACCCCCATATGACGATCTATAAAAACATGGCCTTCGCTTTGAAAATACGCAAAATTCCGAAAGATATAATCGACAAAAAGGTGCGCGAAACCGCTGCTATACTCGACATCTCTGACTATTTGGACAGAAAACCGAAAGAACTGTCGGGTGGGCAGCGCCAACGCGTGGCGCTGGGGCGGGCCATGGTGCGCGATCCCGCCGTATTTCTGCTTGACGAGCCGCTTTCCAATTTGGACGCGAAACTGCGAACCGAGATGCGCGGCCAGATTATTGAGCTTCAACGCAAACTGGAGGCGACGTTCGTTTATGTCACGCATGATCAGACAGAAGCCATGACAATGGCCGATCGTATCATCGTAATGAAAGGTGGTGAGATCCAACAGAGCGATACGCCGCAGGTGTTGTACGATGCCCCGGATAACAGATTTGTGGCGGGGTTTATCGGTTCGCCGGAAATGAATTTTTGGGATGCGTCTGTTGCTGTTGAAGGTGACGATGTATTTCTGGAATTCTGCGGAGTGAGTATACAGATGCCGAGAAATCGCGCCGCCGCATTGAAGAGTTATTCGGGAAAATCTGTCATGATTGGCATAAGACCAGAAGATATTCATTGGTGCGATAGCAATGAAAAAGGTAGTGGTATTTTTTCATCAAATGTTGCTATTGTCGAGATGATGGGTTCCGAATTGTTCCTCTATCTCGACTTCAATGGCAACCGTGTTCGCGCGCGGGTCCCGGCGAGATTTGGGATTCGTTCAGGAGATAAAATCAATCTGTCTTTCGATATCAATAAGTTTCATATATTCGATGAACAAACGGAAAAAACGATTGAGCAAGGGCGGCCCGGGGGCGCATAATCTTCTAAACCCATTGCGTTAAAACGATCCCGTTTGTGAGGGATATGATAGACACATCCGCGTTTGCGGCGTTCTTTTAAAAAGGTATACCTTTTCAAAAGTGTGCCACAAACGCGGATGTGTCTTGCTATGTTCACCACAATTTGCAAAACTGATGGGTCGATGCAGCGTTTTCTTGTATATTTTAACCGAATTGCAGAAGGAAGATGTCCGGAAATAACACCTTCAAAAAGGTATACCTTTTTAAAAGAACGCC
>JAIRML010000005.1 GCA_031258665.1 Oscillospiraceae bacterium
CAGGAGCGCGAGATTGTCGGCGAGATAGACCTTGAGCGCCTCCAGCCACGCCTCTCCACCGGCATAGGCGGCCCGACAGGCGACGAGGCCCATGATCCCGAGCTGACTCAGCCCGGCGGCGGCGTATGCCCGCGCGAACGCGGACCTGAGACGCGGGTTGGCGATCAGGATGTTGGAGATCTGCAGGCCCGCCAGATTGAATGTCTTGGAGGGCGCGGTGCAGGTGATTGTGATATCCCGCAAAGCGGGGCTGAGGTCGGCGAACACCCGGTGCCGACGGCCCGGGAAGACGAAGTCCGCGTGGATCTCGTCGGAGACCACACACACGCCGTGCCGGAGGCAGATGTCGCCGAGCCGCGTGAGTTCCTCTTCGGTCCAGACGCGGCCCACCGGGTTGTGAGGGCTGCAGAGGATGAAGAGTTTGGCCCGCCCCGCCTCGACCTTGGCCTCGAAGTCGGCGAAATCAATTTGATAGCGCCCGTCCGCAAGGACCAGTTCGCTGACCACCAGCGTCCGGCCCGTGCCGCGCACCGCGGACGAGAAGGGGTAATACACCGGCTGCTGGATGATCACGCCGTCCCCCGGCGCGGTGAGCGCCTGCACCGCAATGTGGAGCGCTGTCACAACGCCCGGCGTCTTGACGAGCCAATCCGGCTCGATCCGCCACCGGAACCGGCGCCAAAACCAGCTCTGCAGCGCGGCGGTGTAGTCCTCGCCGGTGTCGGAGTAGCCAAAGATGCCGTGCCGGCTCCGCTCCGCCAGCGCGTCCAGCACGCAGGGCGGCGCCTGAAAGTCCATGTCCGCCACCCACAGGGGCAAGACCCCCGCCGGCTTGCCCCGCCGGCGGGCGAAATCGTATTTGAGGCTGTCGGTGTTCGTGCGGTCGATCACCCGGTCGAAATCGTATGTCATGTTTCAGCGCCCCCGTCCGACCCGGCGGCGATGGCCCGACCGAGGTCGGCCATCAAGTCCTCCACCGCCTCCAGGCCCACCGACAGCCGCAGCAGCCGGTTTGTGATCCCCTTGGCCTCCCGCTCCGCCTCGGGGATGTCGGCGTGGGTCTGGAGCATCGGGTAGGTGATCAGGCTCTCCGCCCCGCCGAGACTTTCGGCGTATTGGATCACCTTCACGCTCCGCAAGATGCGTTCCGCTGTCTCCGCCCGGTCCGTGTCGAAGGAGAGCATGGCCCCAAACCCGCGGGTCTGCCGGCGGGAGATCTCATATTGGGGGTGGTCGGGCAGACCCGGGTAATAGACGGCATCGACCCCCGGCCTGGTCCGCAGCCACCGGGCAATTCGCAGGGCGCTCTCCTGCTGGCGCTCCATGCGCACAGCCAGCGTCTTGATGCTGCGGATCAGCAGCCAGCTCTCGAAGGGGGAGAGACAGGCGCCGACAGTCTTGTGCAAAAAGCGCAGCCGCTCGGCCAGCGCCGGTTCCCGCACGACGAGGAAACCCGAGAGCGTGTCGTTGTGCCCGCCTAAGTACTTTGTGCCGCTATGAATGACGATGTCCGCCCCAAGGTCCAGCGGCGTTTGAAAACAGGGCGTGAGGAAGGTGTTGTCCACGAGCAGCAACAGCCCCCGCGCATGCGCCGCCCGGGCCACCGCGGCGATGTCGGTGACCTGCATCATCGGGTTTGTCGGCGTCTCGACAAAGACGGCCTTTGTACGCGGCGTGGCGGCCGCCTCCACCTGCGCGGGGTCCGAGGTGTTCACAAGGCTGAAAGTGATCCCGTTCTTGGCGGAGAGATGAAAAAACAAGCGGTGGGTGCCGCCGTAAATGTCGTCGGAAGCGATGATATGGTCGCCCGGCTCAAAGAGCTCCATCGCCAGCGAGATGGCGGCCATGCCGGAGGAGAAGGCCAGCGCGTCGACGCCGTTTTCCAGCCCCGCGAGCAGCGCCTCCAGGTGCTCCCGCGTGGGATTTTGCTGCCGCGAATAGTCATATCCGGTGCTCTCCCCCACACCGGGGTGCGCAAATGTGGCCGACTGAAAAATCGGCACGCTGACGGCCCCTGTCACATCGTACCTGTGGGAACCCCCATGGACACAAAACGTCTGAAACTCCAACGCTCTCCCCCTTCTCCATCACACAGCCCCGCCGTGTTGTATCCGATCCGCCGATGGCGGAATTCATTTCCGCCGCCGGCTCCCCGCATCGCCCCGCAGGGCGATGATCCGGCCCCGTGTTGTTTTTAAGGCGCGCAGCGCCTTGAAAACAAAGGCCGCAAGGCCTATAGATAGTACATAAACGCCTGCTCACCGCGCTGGGCCTCGGCAAAATCAAGCAGATCCTGCACGCTCACGCGGGCCATGGCGTCGCGGATACTCTTGTCCAGCGCGTCGAACACCAGCGCCTGCATCGCCATCGCGATCTCCGGCGCGCTCTTTTCCACCGAACTGCCGGCCGGGTCCATCAACGCGTTCTCAACGATCATCAACACATCCCACACCGAGATGTTCTTCGGCGCCTGCGCCAGCTGGTAGCCGCCGCGAGACCCCTTCTCGGAGACCAGGACGCCGCCTTTCTTGAGCTGCGCGAAAACCTGTTCGAGGTAGATTTTAGAAATCCCGAGCTGGCTCGCGATGCTGATCGTGGAGATGTTCTCATTTTTCGACGAGCTCCGCGCAATCTCCGTGACGGCGGCCAGCGCATATCGCCCCTTGGCGGAAATTCGCATGGAGACACCCTCCTCATCCACAGTCTTCCTCCGGGCGCGCCCGAAGATCACCAACCGATTCCATATGTCATATACAATATCTAAAGCGCGCCCATTTGTCAAGGCCGGGGCAAAAATCCGCGCCAAGGTTCTTCGGTTCCGGCGCACTTTTCCCCGGCGCGCAAAATATATGATCCCACTGCAAAAAAGCTAAGGAACGGATTGGATATACTGAATATTGTGTCATTGCTTTGGCAATGACACAATATTCAGTATAAAAGCCCTCGTTCATTATATTTTTGC
>JAIRML010000030.1 GCA_031258665.1 Oscillospiraceae bacterium
AGCGTTCGCCGAAGTTCTCCAGCCGCGCTTACAACCGCTGTTCGATCTGTGGCCGGCCGCACGCATACCTGCGCGACTTCGGCGTCTGCCGCATCTGCTTCAGAAACCTGGCCTACAAGGGCCAGATCCCCGGCGTCCGAAAAGCCAGCTGGTGACGGCGGCCCCGCCCGCCCGGCGCCTTATCCGGGGTTTGCCCGGCGTCGATCCACACCTGCCGATTCAGGGTCCAGGGGGAAGAGGTTCCGGCGGCGCGTCCGCCGAAAAACCGGCCGCCTGTATACCTCTCGCGCCAAAGGAGGTAACAAGATGCAAATCACCGATCCCGTGGCCGACATGCTCACCCGCGTGCGCAACGCCAACGCGGCGCGGCACGACACGGTCGATATCCCCTCGTCCCACCTAAAGCGTTCTATCGCCGACATCTTGCTCGAAGAGGGCTACATCAAAAATGTCCAGCACATTGCCGACAGCGGGCAGGGCGTCCTGCGCGTCACGCTCAAGTATGTGGGCGGCAAAGAAAAGGCCATCACCGGTCTGCGCCGGGTCTCGAAACCCGGCCTGCGCGTGTACGCCGGCGCCGATGAACTGCCGCGCGTGCTGCGCGGACTCGGCATCGCCATCGTCTCGACATCCAAAGGCATCATGACGGACCGGAAAGCGCGCGCCGAACATGTGGGCGGCGAAGTGCTGGCCTTTGTCTGGTAAGGGGAGGAAACAACATGTCACGTATCGGCAGAATGCCCATCGCCATCCCCGCCGGCGTCGATGTGACGGTCGAGCCGGGCAACCGGGTCACGGTCAAGGGCCCCAAAGGCGTCCTGACGCAAGCCCTCCACCCCGAGATGGTCCTCGAGAGGGTGGAAAACGCCTACCACGTGAAGCGTCCCTCCGAGGCCAAGCGGCACAGGGCGCTGCACGGCCTCACCCGGGCGCTGTTTCACAACATGGTCACGGGCGTGACCGCGGGCTTCAAAAAAGAACTGGAGATCAACGGCGTGGGCTACCGCGCGCAAAAACAGGGCAAACAGCTCATCATGAACCTGGGTTACTCGCACCAGGTGATCATGGAGGAGACCGACGGCGTGTCGATCGAAGTGCCCGCTCCCAACCGAGTGGTTATCTCCGGCTGCGACCGGCAGAAGGTCGGGCAGTTTGCCGCCGAGGTGCGCGAAAAACGCCCGCCCGAGCCCTACAAGGGGAAGGGCATCAAGTACGCCACCGAAGTCATCCGCCGTAAAGAAGGCAAGGCGGGCGGCAAGAAAAAATAAGGAGGGTGCGCCAACATGGTCTCGAGGCCCAATACCAACAAACAGCGGCAAAAGCGCCATAAGAGAGTGCGCGCCGTCATCAGCGGTACCGCCCAGCGGCCGCGTCTCAACGTATTTCGCAGCCTGCATCACATCTATGCGCAGATCATCGACGACACCGCGCAGAGGACGCTCGTGGCCGCCTCATCCCAGGACAAGGCGATCGAGGGCCCCGGGAGCGGCAAAGCGGCGGCCCGCGAGGTGGGTAAACTGCTCGCGGCGCGCGCCGGAGAAAAGAACATCACCGAGGTTGTGTTCGACCGCGGGGGTTACCTTTACCACGGCCGCGTGAAAGAGCTCGCCGACGGCGCCCGCGAGGGCGGCCTCAAGTTCTGAACCGCGGGCGCCGGCCCGCGGTTCAGGGGCTGCCGCTTCGTGACAACAAGGTACCAACGTGGGCTGCCCCTGCAACCCACAACCCAAATTTTTGTTTTTTGTTGCTGCTTCGCGACAACAAGGTACGAATGGGCCCTTCCGGCGGCCAGCGGGCGCGGGGGAGAGAGCGGCCCATTCCATTGGGAGGGAAAACGTATGCCGCAAAATTCCAAGATCGATCCCCAGGCCATGGAGCTTCGCGAAAAAGTGGTGGCGCTGAACCGCGTGTCCAAGACGGTCAAGGGCGGTCGTATTTTCAAATTTTCCGCGCTGGTGGTCGTCGGAGACGGCAATGGTACCGTGGGGTTCGGTCTGGGCAAAGCGTCCGAAGTGCCCGACGCCATCCGCAAGGGCATTGAGGACGCCAAGAAGAATCTTGTGGTGATCAATCTCAAGGGCACGACCATCCCGCATGAGGTGATCGGCAAGTTCGGCGCCGGGCGCGTCATCATCAAGCCGGCCGCGCAGGGGACCGGCGTCATCGCCGGCGGCCCGGTGCGCGCCGTCATGGAGATGACGGGTATCCACGATGTGCGGACGAAGAGTCTGCGTTCCAACAACCCGCAGAACGTCGTCACGGCCACCATGGAGGGGCTTAAATCCCTCAAAAGCCTGGAGGAGGTTGCCAGAGTGCGCGGCCGTTCCCCCAGCAGTATTCTGAAATAGGGAGGGCTCATCTATGGCGACCCAGGCACACCAAGCGGCCAAACTGCGGATCACCCTGGTCAAAAGCCTGACCGGACGAAAGGATTCGCACATTGCCACGGCGCATTCCCTGGGCCTGCGGCGCATCGGCCATGTGACGGTGCAGCCCGACAACGAGGCCACACGGGGGAAAATCGCCCATATCGGTTACCTCATCCGGGTGACCGATGAGGCGTGAGGGAGGGAGCCACCATGAAACTCAGTGAATTGTCCCCCGCACCGGGCGCCGTGCAGGAGCGTTTTCGGGTGGGACGCGGCCACGGGTCCGGCAATGGGAAGACATCCGGTCGCGGTCACAAGGGGCAGAAGGCGCGGTCCGGTTATTCGCGCAAGCGCGGGTTCGAAGGCGGGCAGATGCCGCTGGCCCGCCGTCTGCCGAAGCGGGGTTTTGTCAATATCTTCGCAAAGCCACCGGCCATTGTGAATCTCTCGGCTTTCGAAGTCTTTGAAGACGGCGCCGTCGTCTCCGAGGCGGAGCTGCGCGCGCGCGGCATCGTCCGCAAGTGTGAAAACGGCGTCAAAGTATTGGGGCAAGGCGACCTGACAAAACGGCTGACCATTCGCGCGCGCGCCTTCTCGGCGTGCGCGGCCGCCCGGATCGAGGCGCTCGGCGGGAAGGCGGAGGTGGTGTAGGCGATGCTTGAGACATTGAGAAATGCGTGGCGTATCCGCGACCTGCGCAACAAGATGGTCTTCACGCTGTTTATCCTGCTCGTCTACCGCTTCGGCGCCAACATCGTGGTGCCGTTCATCGACTCCACCGTGCTTACCCAGCTTTTCAATTCGCAGCTCTCCAACACCATGCTGGGCCTCATCGACATGATGTCGGGCGGCAGCTTCTCGCAGGCGACGGTGTTTGCCCTCTCTATCCAGCCTTACATCAACGCCTCCATCATCATGCAGCTCCTCACCGTCGGCATCCCGGCGCTGGAGCGGCTGCAGAAAGAGGGCGGCGAGGAGGGCCGCAAAAAGATCGCCGCCATCACCCGGTACGCCACCGTGGCGTTGGGGCTGCTCATGGGCTTTTCCTACTACATGTTGCTGCGCAACCAGCCGATCCAGATGACCGACGGCAGCACCGCCTACGCGGTGTCCGACCATTCGTTCTTCACGGCCGCCATCATCGTCCTGACATTTACGGCCGGTTCGGCCTTCATCATGTGGCTCGGCGAGCAGGTCACGGAGTTCGGCATCGGCAACGGCATCTCCATCATCCTGTTCGCCTCCATTGTCTCCCGCGGCCCGAACGCGATCGGGCGGATCATCCTGCAGATCTCGCAGGGGCAGCTCTCGTGGGTCTTT
>JAIRML010000108.1 GCA_031258665.1 Oscillospiraceae bacterium
ACCGCTGCCGCCCCTCGTGCGAGTTGGAGGTGGACGGGGGTCTCACGCTGGACAACCTGCGTAGGCGGCGGCGGCGGGGGCCAATGTCTTTGTGGTCGGACACGCGATCTTTGGGGCGCGGGATGTCCCCGCGCGAACGGAGATCTTTCTGCGCCGCCTGGCAGAGCTGGCCGGCGCGGACGGCGGCGCGTGAGCGCGCCGCTGTCGAGAGGGTACGGAGGGAAACCGCCTGGCGCCCGGTGGAGGGGGATGATGCCGTGAGGGTGGCCGTTGTGGGTTCACGCGGGCTGGGCAGCGCCTGCTACGCGCTGCTGCGCCGGCACATCCCGGCGGAGTGCAGCGAGATCATCAGCGGAGGGGCCGTCGGGGTGGACACGCTGGCGGAGCGGTACGCGGCGGAAGCGGGTCTGCGCCTCACGGTGATCCGCCCGGACTACCGCCTCTTTGACCGCGCGGCGCCGCTGGTGCGCAACGGCCGGATCGTGCGGGAGGCCGACTATGTGCTCATTTTGTGGGACGGCGTCTCCCGCGGAACGCGCCACGTGATCATGACCTGTCTGAAGACGGGCAAGCCATACAAACTCCTCCTCCTCCGGGGCGGGGCCCCGGAGGAGGCGCTATAGGCGCCCCCGCGCTGCGGGGCTGCGCGTATTTTTGAGAGAGGTGTATCAAGAATACACCACAAATCCGCCGCCCCCGCGCTGCGGGGCTGCGCGTATTTTTGAGAGGAGGCGATTGTTTGTCCTGGTCCGACGCGCCGATTTTGTTTGACCCGGCGCACGCCATCGCCTGCGCGAGGTCCTTTGCGCAGGCCACCGGCGTGGGGTGCCTAGTGCTCGACGGCGATGGAGAAATTTTGTTTGAACAGCGGGTCGCCGATGTCCGCTGCGACTTTTGCCACCGCCTGGGCGAGATCATCGGGCAGTCGCCGGCGTGCGGGCAGGTGCATCTGTACGGCTGTTATCAGGCCGACCGCTTCGGCGGGCAGTACCTCTATTACTGCCGCACCGGCATGGTCCATTTTGCCTCGCCCATCACGGTGGACGGGCAGCTCGCGGGCGGGCTGGTGGGCGGCCCGCTGCTCATCGCAGACAAGGAAGATTACATCGTGCACGATGTGTTGGAGAGAAACGGGCTGGACGTCTCGCTGTTTGAGGAATTTAAGGAGCTGCTGGCCTGTTTTGTGCCGGCCTCCCCCGAACGCACGCGCCACCTGTCCGACCTGCTGGCCTGCGCGGCCCGGGATGTGTCGGCCCGGCTGGCCGAGGAGCGCCGGGACGCCGCGGAGGCCCGGAGGCAGGAGGATGACATCCACTCGGCGATCCAAAGCTTCCAAAAAAAGGAATTCAGCACGTATTTTTATCCGCTGGAGACAGAACGGGAGCTGCTCGCGGCGCTCTCCTCCGGCGACCGGAACACCGCCCGGCGGCTGCTCAGCGACCTGCTGGGCCACATCCGCCTCTCCTCCGGCGACCGGTTGGAGACGGTCCGGGCACGGGTACTGGAGCTTCTCGTGCTGCTCTCCCGCGCGGCGATGACCGGCGGCGCCGACAGCGAGCAGGTGTTCTTTTTAAACGACCGGTACCTCTCCGAGATCGACCATCTGCACTCCGTGGAGGCGTTGTCGCTGTGGCTGTCGCGCATCATGACGCGGTTTTTGCGCTACGTGTTCGACATGACGGACATCAAACACAAGGACATGATGTTCAAGGCGGCCGACTACATGAAGAAGCATTACGCCCAGAAGCTGACGCTGGAGGAAGTGGCCGGTTCGGTGTATCTCTCGCCCTCCTATTTCAGCAAGGTGTTTAAGGAGACGATGGGCCACACCTTCAACGTGTACCTGAACCGGCTGCGCATTGAGAAGAGCAAGCTGCTGCTGTTGTCGGGAACGGAATCCATCACGGACATCTGTGACCGTGTCGGCTTTGAGGACCAGAGCTACTTCACCAAGGTGTTCAAGAAGTACGCCGGGATGACGCCCGCCCGCTACCGCGCGCTGCGCGGTCTCTCGGAGGGCGACCGCGGCAAGGTCGGTTGAAGGCCCCTGCGCCCCCTCAGACATTGAAAAACGTGGCGGGGGTACAGAACAAGTGTTTGCATTTTTAGACGGGCTGTGATACGATAAAAACCGGCGAAGCGCCGGCGCCTTCGCGGGGGCGCCGCGGCGTCAAACATGATGAATCGCAATTGTCCATTGTCAATTGCCATCCGGGGGAGTGGGTCATGCGCCGTTCAGACAGCAAACAAAACGAGATCTATCAGTTCATCCTCACCGCCACCGCGCGGCAGGGGTACCCGCCCTCCGTGCGTGAGATCGGCGCGGCCGTCGGGCTGCGCTCGCCGTCCACGGTGCACGGGTACCTAAAGCGTCTGCACGAGGCCGGGCTCATCGTCCGGGACGAGCGCAAGACCCGCGCCATCTGTGTGATGGAGAGCGCCCCGGGGGTGCCCATCCTGGGCGAGGTGACGGCCGGGCGGCCGATTTTGGCGTACGAACAAGATTTGGGGACGCTGCCGTACGACCCGGGCGACGGGGGCGAGTTCTTCGCGCTGTGTGTGAGCGGCGACTCCATGGTGGGGGCCGGCATTTTAGACGGCGACTATGTGGTGGTGCGCCGGCAGACCGTTGCCCGTACGGGAGAGATCGTCGTGGCGCTCCTCGGCGACGAGGCGACCGTCAAACGGCTGGAGGTTGCCGGCGGTGCGGTGCGGCTGCTGCCGGAGAACCCGGACTACGAGCCGATCGACGGCGCCGACTGCGCCATTTTGGGCCGTGTGACGGCTGTGATCCGCCAGTTGTGAGGGCGCCGCGGGGCGGCCCGAGATGCCCTCTGTCAGTTTTTTGGGGACAGATCCCA
>JAIRML010000129.1 GCA_031258665.1 Oscillospiraceae bacterium
CGGCACAAAACGGCTGCACAGGGCGATGCGGACCGGGTAGTCGCCAAAGCGGCGCAGGGCCGTCGCGTGGTGCTGCTGCGCCAGCACGGTGGTCGGCACCAACATGGCCGCCTGTTTGCCGCCGAGCACGCATTTCATCACGGCGCGCAACGCGACCTCCGTCTTGCCAAACCCCACGTCGCCGCACAGCAGCCGGTCCATCGGCCAGGCGGATTGCATGTCGGCCTTGATCTCCGCGGTGCAGCGCAGCTGGTCCTCCGTCTCCACGTATGCAAACGAGGCCTCAAACTGGGCCTGCCAGTCGCTGTCGGGCGGAAACGCGAAGCCGGGCTGCCGTTTGCGGGCCGCGTAGAGCGCAATGAGATCCTGCGCCAGGTCCTTCGCGGCCGTCTTGGCCCTCAGTTTGGCGCGATGCCATTCGCCGCCGCCCAGCTTGTGGAGCCGCACCGCGGTCTCCTCCCCCGCCCCGATGTACTTCGAGACGAGATGGAGCTGGGTGACAGGCACGTACAGCCCGTCCGCGCCGGCGTAGGCGATGTGGATGTAGTCCCGTTCCACGCCGTCCACCGGCATCTTGACAATGCCCGTGAACTTCCCGATGCCGTGGTGCTCATGCACGACATAGTCCCCCGGCACAAGGTCCGCGTAAGAGGAGATGCGCGCGCGCGCGTCTTTCGCCCGGCCCCGCGCGCGGCGGCGCGGCGCGGCGAGAAGCTGCCCCTCCGTGAGGATGCACAGTTTCAGCGTCGGGTATTCGATCCCGGCGGAGAGCGCGCCCACCGAGAGGACGACCTGCCCCGGCGCGGGCCGGGCCGCCGGCGTGAAGTCCAGCGCGGCGGGCACGCCCCGGCCTTCAAGGATCTCCCCCAGCCGCGCCGCCTGCCGCTCGGCCGCGCAGAGCACGGCCACCGCGAACCCCTCGCCGCGGCTGCGTTCGATGTCGGCCACCGCCGCGTCCAGGCTGCCGCCATACGTCGGAAGCTGCTTGGCCGGGATCTGCCACACGGCCCTCGGCGCGCGGGCGAAGGCGCCGGGGGACAGGGCGTCTAAAAAAATCGTGTCGAAGGCGGCGCTGCGCCGCCAAAACCCCTCCTCGTCCAGCGAAAACACCGTCTGAGAGGGCGCCAGCACCCCCCCGGCCAGCAGGGTCTCGATGTCCTGGGACTCCCGGAAGGCGTAGGCCCGCAGGCGCTCGCGCAGCCGCGCGTGTTCGCTGACAAAGAGCAGGGCGTTCGGAGGCAAAAAGTCAAACGCCGTGGTCAGCGCCGGGGAGAGGAGACCCCAGTAGCGGTCCGCCTCCGGCAGCGCGCCCGTCTCCCGCAGCTGCTCCGCGTCCGCGCGGATGCGCGCGGCCAGCCCGGTGTTTGCCGTCTGCCCCGGCCGGTTTGCCTCGGCCGCCCCGGCCAGCGCCTCCAGCGCCGCCAGCAGGCCCCGGCGGCCGCCCGGCGCGGCCTGCGGCAATGCCTCGCAGACCGGCAGCAGCTGCGCGCTTGTGAGCATGTCGGTGCGGCGCTGGGTGTCCGGGTCGACGGCGCCCAGCGCGTCGATCTCCTCGTCAAAAAAGTCCACGCGCACGGGGTGCGTCTGCCCCGGGGCGTAGAAGTCCACCAGTCCGCCCCGGCGCGCGTACTGCCCCACGCCCTCCACCTGCTCGCTCAGCCGGTAGCCCCCCGTCTCCAGCGCGGCCAGCAGGGTCTCCCGGGGGAGCGTCTGGCCCACCCGTAGCGTGAGCACGGCGGACGACAGCGCGGACGGGGGCAGCGTGCGCTGAAGAAAGGCGTCCGCCGGCGCGCAGATCAGGTCGATCCGGCCGCCCTGCAGGCCGGCCAGTACGTGGAGGCGCGCCTGCTCCCACTCGCGGGAGACCGCCTCCACATGGTAGAGATTCCACTCGCGCACGGGAAAGACCGCGGCGCGCGCGCCGGTCCAGGCGCCCAAGTCGGCCGCGCAGCGCAGCGCCTCCGCCTCGTCGGGGCAGAGCACCACGGCCGGCCGGCCCGTGGTCAGGCGGAGCGCGCCGATCAGGTGCGCCTTGTGGGCAGGCGAGAGCCCGCCCACCGCGGCGGGGGTCCCCCCCCCGTCGATGCGCGCCCGCAGCTCCGACACCTCCGGGAGCTCGGCGAGCGCCCGGCATAGGCTCAGCATATCTGTCTCCCCATTTGGGCGCCTCCGACCCTGTCGGGTTCGGCGCCGCTTGTTTTTATCGGTCCCCCCGCGCGGGTTCGGCGGCGTTGTAGCGGTTCATCGCGCTCTCCACCCCGCCGCGGAGGATCTCCGCCACGGCGGCGCAGGCGCGGGCGACGGCCTCCCGGGCGACAGGGAGCTCCGCCGCGGCAAACCCGCCGAGCACCCAGTCCGCCAGGTCAAAGTCGGGCCGGGGCGGGGCGCCGACGCCGATCTTCACACGGGGGAAGGCGTCGCAGCGGCAGTGGCAGAGGATGCTCTTTACCCCGTTGTGGCCGCCGTCGCTCCCCTGCCCGCGCACGCGGACGCGGCCGAGCGGGAGTGAGACATCGTCGTGGACCACGATGAGCCGGGCCGGCGGCAGCTTGTAATAGGCCAGACAGTCCCGGAGCGATTCGCCGCTCCGGTTCATGAATGTCTGCGGCTTGATCAGCAGCGCCCGGGTCTCCCCGGCGGCGCCGAGCCCGTACAGGGCGTTGAAGCCGCTCTTTCCGACGGGGATCCCCCATGTCTCCGACAGGGCGTCCAGCGCCCAAAAGCCGACATTGTGCCGCGTGCGTTCATACCGCGCCCCCGGGTTGCCCAGCCCCGCGACCACCCAGTCGACCGGGCCGGGCCCCGTCTTTCGTCTCAAAAACATCGGGTTCAGGTCCCCTCCCGGGGTGGGCGGCGGCGGGCGACCCAGCCCTCCCGATTCTCCTGCCGGGCGCGGGCGATGGCCAGCGCCCCGGGCGGCACCGCGTCTGTGACGGTCGAACCGGCCGCCGTGTAGGCGCCCTTCCCCACCGTGACGGGCGCCACCAGGTTCGTGTTGCAGCCGATGAAGGCGCCGTCCTCCACGACGGTCCGGCGCTTCACCCGCCCGTCGTAATTCACCGTGACGGACCCGCAGCCGATGTTGACGCCCGCGCCCACGTCCGCGTCGCCGACATAGCTCAGGTGCGGGATCTTGCTGCCGGCCCCCACATGGGCGTTTTTGAGTTCGACAAAGTCCCCCACCTTGCCGCCGTCCTCCACGACGCTGCCGGGGCGGAGATAGGCAAACGGCCCCACGCGCACGCCGCGGCCGAGCCGGCTCTCGTGCAGGTGGGAGGCAATGACGGCGCATCCGTCGCCCACGGCGCTCGCCCGCAGCAGGGCGTGCGGGCCGATCTCACAGTCCTCGCCGATTTCGCACCCATCGCGCAGGATCACGCCGGGCAGGATCGTTGTGTCGCGCCCGATGACGGTGTCGGCGTCGATGTAGGTGTGGTCCGGGTCCAGGATCGTCACGCCGCGGCGCATGTGGCGCGCCGCGACGGCGCGCTGCATGGCCCGGCGCGCCGCGTCCAGCTCCGGCGGCGTCGTCACGCGCACCGCGCCGCCCGCGCCGTCGGAGACGAAGAATTCCCCCAGCGGCAGCCCCCGCTCCCGCATCGCGAGGCAGGCCAGCGTGAAGTCGAAGCGGCCGTCCAAAAACGCGAACAGCCGCCCGGCCGCCGCGCCCGCGAAACAGTAGAACCCGGTGCGGCGTTCGTCGTCGGTCAGCAGTTCGGTGAGAAGCTGTCCGCCCCCCGCGTGGGCGGCCGTCATCGCCTCGACGGCGTGGGCGGTCACCAGCAGCGGCCGCGTGACGGCGGCGGTGTCGCCGGCGCCGTCGGCAAACGCGAGGAGATCCTGCCGCAGTGTCCCGGACCCCGCGTCCAGCAGCAGGGCGCCGCCGGCCTCCGCCGGGAGGCAGGCGCACAGCCGCTCATCCCACGCGCCGTCGGCGCGCACCAGGCAGAAGGCGCGGGCGCCGGCGGCGTACAGCGCGCCGGAGATCCAGCGCAGCACCGGCTGAAAGAGAATTTCATGCAGCAACAGGGGCTTCTTCGACGCCCCCGCCACCGGCGACCCGGCGGCCCAAATGACAGCGCGCACACATCCCATACAGATCCTCACTTTCCCAACATGGGTTGCAACTTCAACCCACAATTCTTGTTTATTTGTTAAAAAACTTTGTTTTTCAACAACACGGGGGTTGGATCGAGGCGCTGAGGCGCCTCGCGGGGTGCGGTTTGCGGAAATGAATTCCGCAAACCGCGGATGGGATCTGTTTATTTGTTGAAAA
>JAIRML010000198.1 GCA_031258665.1 Oscillospiraceae bacterium
CGAGAGTGTGGCCAGGGCGGTGCCGGCGCGCGCGGAACCCAGCAGCTCCGAGGGGTTCGGCGGGATGTCGCCCGACGGGATGACGTCCAGACGGATGTCGTCGCGCCGCAGCTTGCACAGCGCCTTGCTGAGGCCGCACATGTTGGCCAGCACGTTGCTGACGCCCGGCGCCGCGGGGATGGACAGCAGCGGGGCCACATTCGGTTTGCGGAGGTCGCAGTCGAGGAGCAGCACCCGCGTCTGGGTGAGGGCAAAGGCGATGGCGAGGTTCAAACAGGTGATGCTCTTGCCCTCCGAGTGCAGGGGGCTTGTGACGCCGATGATCTTGCAGGCATCTCCGCCCGTGGAGGCGGCGAATGTGATGGAGGTGCGCAGCATCTTGTACTCCTCGGTGAGGGCAAAGGGGGTTTTCTCGTTCAAGATGCGCAGACGCTCGCCCCTGATGCCGTAGTTCTCGGGCTGCGGCGGCTGTGCGGCGGCCGTTTTTTTGTCTTGGCGGTTCTGCGCGTGCGTCCGGCTGTGCTGCCGATGGCGTTGTTTCATTTGGCGGCCGCCTCCTCCTTCGCCTTGTCGGCGGCGCGGTAGTAGTAGCCGTACCTGGACTTTGCGGCGGCTTGAAAATCGGATATGACGCCGAGTACCGGCAAATCCGAAAGACCGCGCAGGTCGGTCTCCGACAGGACATGGACGTCAAAGACCGCCGAGAAAGTGACCGCCGCCGCCGCCAGCAGCAACACCAGCAGCGCGCCGACGGCAGTGTTGATCATGACATTCGGCGAAGCGGGCTCCGTCGGCAGTTTGGCCCTGTCCACCACCTTGGCGGCGCTGCCGTCGACGATCTCCGAGAGATGTTTGGGCGCGACGTCGGCGATCGCGTTCGCGAGGAGCGTCGCCTCGGCGGGGTCGACGGCCGTGACGGTGATGTAGAACACCTCCGTGGCGTTCAGCGCGCCCGCCGTGAGCAATTTGTTCAGGCTGGCGGGGGTGTGCCCCGAACCCGTGAGAGTCAGCACCTCATCCAGCACGGTGTCGCTCCGGATGATGGTGATGTAGGTGTCGACGAGCGATTTGGAGGCGGTGATGTCGCTGGATGAGATGGAGGAAACGCCGGGCTCGATGGAGTTGTTGACGTACAGCTTGATGGTGGCCGCGTACATCGGCGTGATGAAAAAGCGGGTGATCAGCAGCGCGGCTGCGCCGCCGATCAGCGCGGCGCCCAGCAGCAGCCACCACCGGCGCAACAGCGCGGACGCCAGCTTTCGCAGATCAATTTCGGTGGTCTCGGTCATTTCAGCCAAAATAAAACCTCTTTCCGACCTCGAACGGCCGAGGCGCCCTTCGGGGCAAAAGATGATCACGGCGGGAGGAAAGCGAGGCGCCGCCGTCTGGACGCATGGGCAGCGGGCAAGCGGCGCGCCGCATTTACCGCACGCTCACATCGAGGGTGAAGCCGGGGCCGCGCAGCGTGAAGTCGCAGCCGGAGACCGCCGCGAGGGAGACATCCCTGTCCAGCAGGGGAGAGAGGCTGCCCTGCCGGACCGTGATCCATGTGCCCAGATCGTCCGGCGGCACGCTGTTGAACCAGGTCTCAACCTGGTCCATATAGTCGCCGGCCGCGATGTTGGCATCCAGCTCGTATCGGGTCAGCAGCGCGTCCAGCCTGCGCCCGACGGAGGCAAACACATGGTCATAGAGCCGGTTTGAGCCGGTGAGCAGGGAACTGCTCACGGTCAGGCCGCTGACGCTGCCTGTGACGGTGAGCTGCAGTGTGTAGCTGCCGTTCGCCTGGCCGATGTCGACCAGCACCTCCGCGTAGAAGGGCGCGTCGTCAAAGATCAGTGTGCTCTCGCCCACCAGATCCCTGAGGTGAATGTATGGGTTTTTCCACTTGTCCGCGCCCGCGGCGCTGCCCGGCGCCACCGCCACATACTGCAAAACCTCCGTCATATCGGCCAGCATGTCCAGGCTGACGTCATCCCGGAATGTCTCGAACAGCGGGCCGAACAACCCGGTGGAGGGGAAGTTTTGGGTGAGCTGACCCTTCAGATGGGCCACATTGCGCCGCAGATGGTCGCGGAGGACCAGGTAGAAAAGGCCCGCCTCGCCGTCGCCGGAGAGCCCTGTCTCCCGCTGGGTGGAAACGCTCTGCGACGGGCTCGACAGGTCGATGTCCAGCGTATATGTGGGCGTCGACGAGCCGCCGCCGGGTGTCCCCGTACCTTCGCCGCTCCCCGGTCCGGCCAGCGGCGCGCCGCCGTCATCGACTTCCACCACGAGCGCTTCGGCGCGAACACTCAGCCGGGGCGCCGCCGTTGCCCCCGGGGGGGTGATAAACACTGTGTTTTCCAGCGTCACATCCGCGCGGGCCACGTCATCCCCCAGGATGAGATCGCCCGTGAGGACGCAGCCCTTTAAAGTCACGCCCGGCACGCGGATGACGACGGCGCCGTCGGATTCAAACGTGTACTCACCCGGCGCCGTGATGTAGCGGGTGACCAGGCGGGCCATGATCTGCGCGAATTCCTCCCGCGTGATGGTCCTTTTGGGCCTGAGCGTGCCGTCGGGGTAGCCCCGCAGGTGGCCCAGCTTGACCAGCGCCGCCATGCCGTCCCGTGCCCACGACGAGATGCTGCCGGCGTCCGCGTGGCCGGACAGGTCCGCCTCGGCGTCCAGCAGGTAAAACGCGCGGGAGAGCACCACGGCGACTTCCTCGCGCGTGATGCTGTCGTTGGG
>JAIRML010000216.1 GCA_031258665.1 Oscillospiraceae bacterium
CCGCAGTGATCCAGCAAAGCCGTGGAGTTTCTCCATATGACACGCGCCTGCCGGTCCAGCTCAGCGTCTTCGCTGCCCTTGGCATACGCGCAAAAATCCTCCAAAATATCGCACAGCCCCATGATCGCGTCCACCAGCATGTCGGCGCGGCGCTTTTCGGACCGCATCGCCTCCTGCAACACGGCGGTGTCCATGTGCCCCACGATGTCGTATATTTCCTCCACCTGCAAGGAAATCTCCGTCTGCTTTTTCCCAAGTGACGCCAGTATCCGCTGCCCGGCCGACACCATCTCGGCAAGTTCATCCCGCGGCAGAGGCTGCGTCTCCTGCCCCAGCAACTGATTCAGTTCTTCTTTAAAATCCAACATGCCTGTCTTCCCCCTGCGTTCCAGTATACCACAGTTTGACGTCAGGTGAAAAGTTTAAATTGAGAAACGTCAGTGCCTTATTGCCGCTTCGCGGCAATAAAAAACAAGAATTTTGGGTTGTGGGCTGCGGGGCAGCCCACGTCAGAGATATAGGGCCAAAATCTCGGACAGTCCGAATCAAACTGCCCGAAACTTCGACCCTATATCAGTTGGTCGGAGTGGTGGGACTCGAACCCACGGCCTCTTGGTCCCGAACCAAGCACACTACCACCTGTGCCACACCCCGAAACCCGCGCGCCGGACCTCTGGTCATTGCGCGACCGATACTAGGACCTTATTGACGCGAAGCGGCAATAAAAAGCAAGAATTCGGGTTGTGGGTTGCAAATGCAACCCACGTTGGTACCTTGCTGCCGCGAAGCGACAACGAAAAGCAAGCATCTGGGTTGTGGGTTGCAAATACAACCCACATTAGTGTACTACATTTACATGCGCTTGTAAAGTGGAAATTTAGAAAACCGCACTTTTGCGGAACACCTTTTTGCCGAACACAAACCCCTCACGCGACGATTTCCAGCACATTCCCCTCCACATCCAGAACACAACTCTCGTAGTAGCCGTCGCCCGTGGCGCGCGGTTCCTTCAGGACAACCGAAGGACAGAAAATAGGTCTTCAGCCGATTCTCTTGTCGACGGGCGTCAGATCCATACCACGCCTTCGAAGACCTTCTCACAGCCGCCGGTCATGAAAACGCCCTCGTCGGTGTACCGCACAGTCAGTTCCCCGCCGGTCAGAATCACGCGGATGTCCGTGCCCTTCTCGCAATGGCCGTTTAACACAGAGGCCACGACGGCGGCGCAGGCGCCGGTGCCGCAGGCAAGGGTCTCGCCGCTGCCGCGCTCCCAGACGCGCATCTTGATCGTGTGCTTGTCGATGATCTGGATAAACTCCGTATTGACACGCTCCGGAAACAACGGGTTCGTCTCAAACTTCGGCCCCAATGTGCGCAGGTCGAGCGCGTCCGGTTCTTCACAAAATACGACGCAGTGCGGGTTGCCCATCGAAACGCAGGTGATCGTGTGGCGGCCGTCGGCGATCTCCACCGGGCGCGCGACGACTGTGTCGCCGGGGAGGTCCACCGGGATCTGTTTGGTCCGCAGCTCCGCCTTCCCCATGTCCACCCGCACGGAACTCACCAGCGCGTTTTGCGTTGTGAGGAAAAGCTCTTTGATGCCGCTCAGCGTCTCAATCGTCATGCGCTTCTTGCGGACAACCCGGTTGTCGTAGAGGTACTTCGCGATGCAACGGATCGCGTTGCCGCACATCCGCCCTTCGCTGCCGTCCAAATTGAACATCCGCATCCGCGCGTCAGCCACCTCGGAGCGGAGGATCAGCACCACCCCATCGCTGCCGACGCCAAAATGCCGATCGGACAGAAAGACCGACAGCGACTCGGGGGAGTTGATTTCCCGGTCAAAACAGTCGATGTAGATGTAGTCGTTGCCGCAGCCGTGCATCTTGGTAAACGGCAGCGCCAACCGCTCGCCGCGCATGTTGTTGATGTCCACGAGCTCGGTGTTGCTCTCGTTGTAGCGGCTGAGCAGACTGTCGGCCATCGCGTGGGCCGTGTCCAGGCTGGTGAGACATGGGATGCCCAGCAGACAGGCTTTCCGCCGAATCCGCACGCTGTCCTTTGCGGGGTTGCGCCCCTTCGCGGAGGTGGAGATGATGTAGTTGACCTGGCCGCTCTCAAGCAGCGTCAGGGAGTTCTCGCCCGGGGAATCGTGGATCTTCTGCACCACCGTCACCGCAAGTCCCGCGCGGCGCAGCACGGCCGCCGTGCCCACCGTGGCGTAGAGCGGGAACCCCATGCTCTCAAACTTCTTCGCAAGGTCCGTCACCTCGCCCTTGTCCGTGTCACGCACCGTGATGAAGACGCCGCCGTCTTTGCGCATGTTGTAACCCGCCGCCACAAGCCCCTTGAAGAGAGCTTCTTGTAAATTTTTACCAATTCCGAGGACCTCACCCGTAGATTTCATTTCGGGGCCGAGTTGGGTGTCGAGATCGGTGAGTTTCTCAAACGAGAACACCGGGACTTTCACCGCGGTGTAGGGCGGGAGCGGGGCGATCCCCTCCTCATAGCCCAAGTCGCGCAGTTTCTCGCCCAGGCTCACCCGGGTGGACAGATCACACATGGGGATGCCCGTCACCTTGCTGATGTATGGGACCGTGCGGGAGGCCCGGGGGTTCACTTCGATGACGGCGATCTCACCCCCCGCGATGACGTATTGCAGGTTGACGAGACCCGACACCTGCAGGGCGGTGCAGATCTTTTTTGTGACCGCCATGATGCGCTCCGCCATGTCGTCGTCGATGTGCGTGGCGGGGTAGACGGCGATGCTGTCGCCGGAGTGGATGCCGGTGCGCTCGATGTGTTCCATGACGCCGGGGATCAAGATGTGCTCGCCGTCGCAGATGGCGTCCACCTCAATCTCCCGTCCGCTCAGATATTTGTCGATCAGGACAGGGCCCGTCTGCTGCTGGCGGAGGATGATCTCCATATATTCGAGGATATCCTCCCGGCCGAAAGCGATGATCATGTTTTGTCCGCCCAGCACATACGAGGGCCGCATGAGCACCGGGAAACCCAGCCGCTCGGCGGCGGCCAGCGCCTCCTCTGCCGTCTGTACGGCGCAGCCCTTGGGGCGGCGGACGTCGAGCGACTCCAGCAGCGCGTCGAAGCGCTCCCTGTCTTCACAGATGTCGATGTTCTCGCCGGAGGTGCCGATGATCTTCACCCCTCGGGCGTGCAGCTCGCGCGCCAGCTTGATGGCGGTGCCGCCGCCGAAGGCGACGATCACGCCCTCCGGACGCTCCACATTGATGACGTGCATCACGTCCTCGATGTGCAGAGGCTCAAAGTACAGCCGGTCGGCGGTGTCGAAATCGGTGGACACCGTCTCCGGATTGTTGTTTACGACCACAACCTCGTAGCCCAGCTCTTTCAGCGACCAGACACAGTGCACGCCGGCGTAGTCAAATTCGATCCCCTGGCCGATGCGGATGGGCCCGGACCCCAGCACGAGGATCCGGGGCCGGCCGCTCTTTTCGACCAATTCCAGCGCCTCGTCCTCCGCACCGCCCTCCTTCGTACCATAGACGCTGTAAAAGTAGGGTGTTTCGGCCGCGAATTCGCCGCCGCAGGTGTCCACCATCTTAAACACAGGCCGCAGCTCGCATGGCGGCCTGGCGCCGGCGATGGCCTCGATCGTCCGGTCGGTAAAGCCGAGCCGCTTGGCCTTTACGTAGCGCGCTGGGGTGAGCGGCTCGCCCGGCAGCGTGTGCGCAAAACGCACCACGTTTTGCAGTTTGGCGAGGAACCAGCGGTCGATCTTTGTGAGCGCAAAGATCTCGTCCACAGCAAAACCCCTGGCAAGCGCCTCGCAGACCACAAAGAGCCGTTCATCCGTGGCGCTGCGCAGCGCCGCGATGAGTTCGTCGTCGTTTTTCGCGCCGAGGTGCGGCAGCGACAGCGTCTCCGTACCGATGATGACGCCGCGCACGGCTTTCATGATGGCAAGCTCAAAGGTGTCGGCGATAGACATGACCTCGCCAGTGGCCTTCATCTGCGTGCCGAGTTCTTTCTTTGCGTAGACAAACTTGTCGAAGGGCCACTTGGGAAATTTGACGGCCACGTAGTCCACCGTCGGCTCGAAGGCGGCGTAAGTGCTGCCCGTGACAGCGTTTACAATCTCGTCCAGCGTGTAGCCGATCGCGATCTTGGTCGCCACTTTGGCGATGGGATAACCCGTCGCCTTCGACGCCAGCGCCGACGAACGGGACACGCGCGGGTTCACCTCGATCACCGCGTATTCGAAGGATTCAGGATTCAGCGCGAACTGACAGTTACAGCCGCCTTCGACGCCCAGCGCGTGGATGATGTCGAGCGCCGCCCGGCGGAGCATCTGATACTCCTTGTCGGAGAGGGTGACGGCAGGCGCAATGACGATGCTGTCGCCCGTGTGGATGCCGACGGGGTCGAAGTTTTCCATCGAGCAGACGGCAATGGCGTTGCCCGCACGGTCGCGCATCACCTCAAATTCGATCTCTTTCCAGCCCGCCACCGATTTTTCGATCAAAATCTGACGGATCGGTGAGAGGGACAGCCCGTTGCGCGCGATCTCCCGGAGTTCCCGCTCGCCGGCGGCGATACCGCCTCCGGTACCGCCCAGCGTGAACGCGGGGCGGACGATCACGGGGTAACCGATCGCCTCCGCCAGACGGACGGCTGCCTCCACATCCCGCACGACATCGGACGGGATGAGCGGCTGGCCGATGCTCTCCATGGTATCTTTGAACATCTGCCTATCCTCCGCCCGGTCGATCGTCTCAGGGGAGGAACCGAGCAGCCGCACACCCATGCGGTCTAAAAAACCGCCCCGGGCGAGCTGCATACAGAGCGTGAGGCCTGTCTGCCCGCCGAGGCCCGACAGGATGCTGTCCGGCCGTTCCTTCTCGATGATCCGCTTGACCGTTGTCAGCGTGAGCGGTTCGATGTAGATCTTGTCCGCCATGGCGTTGTCCGTCATGATCGTGGCCGGGTTTGAGTTGATCAGCACAAGCTCAATGCCGTCGGCATTCAGCGCCCGGCACGCCTGGGTGCCGGCGTAGTCAAATTCGGCGGCCTGGCCGATGACAATCGGCCCCGACCCGATGACCAGTACTTTTTGGATGTTCTGATCCAGTGGCACACTCACTCACTCCTTACCAACGTGGGCCGCACCCGCAGCCCACAACATAAAAACCAAACTCACGCCGGCTCCATCAGGCGCAGGAAGCTGTCAAACAAGAAGCCGGTGTCGAGCGGACCGCCGCAGGCCTCCGGGTGGAACTGCGCCGAAAACACCGGGGCGTTCACATAGGAGAGACCCTCACAGGTGTTGTCGTTGACATTGATAAAGAGTTCCCGGGCCACGCCCGGATCGATGCTGTCGCGGACGACGGCGTACCCGTGGTTCTGGCTTGTGATGTACACGAGGCCCGTCGTCATGTCCTTCACCGGCTGGTTGGCGCCCCGGTGGCCGAATTTGAGTTTCTCCGTCCGAAAGCCGCTGGCCAGCGCCAAAAGCTGGTGCCCCAAACAGATGCCGAAGATAGGGCGGCCGGTTTGCAGCAGTTCACGCAACGTTTCGATCTCCACCGGGTTGTCGGCCGGATCGCCGGGACCGTTTGAGAGCATGACGCCGTCCGGCTCGATGGCGAGGATGTCCCGCGCGGAGGCGCTGTGCGGGAAAACCCACACATCGCACCCGCGCCGGACCAGCTCCCGGCGGATGTTCTCCTTCAGCCCGTAGTCCACCAGCGCCACCTTGTATCGGCCCGCTTCGCTGGGGAAACGGACGACGGCGCCGGTGGAGACATTTTCCACCGCATCGCGCACCCGGTAGGCGCGCAGGGCCTCCCTGTCGACAGCGGCCAAGTCGTCTGTCACGGCGCCGTTCATCACGCCGCTTTCCCGAATGATCTTCGTGAGCGCGCGCGTGTCGATGCCGTACAGGCCGATGATATTTTGGGATTTTAAAAAAGTGTCAAGATCACCTTCACTTCTGAAATTGGAAGGCTCCCGACACCAATTCTTCACAATATAGGCCTTCGCATGTACAAGACGTCCATGCGAAGGGCCGGTTTCAAAATCGGAAGGAATGACGCCGTAGTTGCCGATCAGAGGAAATGTCTGGACAATGATCTGTCCGTAATAGCTCTTGTCGGTCAGGGTCTCCAAATATCCGGTCATGCCGGTGGTAAACACCACCTCGCCCAAGACACGCCCCCGACAGCCGAACGCCTTTCCCTCAAACACTCTGCCGTTTTCCAGCAGCAGATACGCAGTCATGCTCTCCCCTCCATCCGCTTTGTGTCCCGCGGCGCGCCGGCGCGGTCGTAGTCGTAGTGATGGCCGTGGCCTGTGAAACATTTGGTGCAAAACGGCAGCACAGCCTTCTCGCACGCGGATTTCAGACCTCCGATGCTGATATATCCCAGGCTGTCCGCGCCGATTTTATCCCTGATGGCGGTCAAATCCATCTTGTTCGCGATCAGATTCTCCTCTGTATCGATGTCCGTACCGAAGTAGCAGGCGTACCGAAACGGCGGCGATGAGATGCGCATATGGACCTCCCGCGCGCCCGCCTGCTTCAGCGCGGTGACGATCTTTTCGCTGGTCGTGCCCCGGACGATAGAATCATCCACCAGCACGATGCTCTTGTCCTGCAAATTGGCCCGCAGCGGGTTCAGTTTCATCTTGACGGCGCTCTCGCGCTCCGACTGCGTGGGAAAGATGAAGCTGCGCCCGATGTAACGGTTCTTGACAAATCCGGAGACGAGCGGCAGACCGCTCTCACTCGCATACCCAATCGCGGCCTCAAGACCGCTGTCCGGCACGCCGCAAACGGCGTCCGCCGCCACCGGGTGTTCTTGCGCGAGCACCCGCCCCATGTTGTGGCGCGCCTCGTACACGCTGAGTCCGTCGATGTCGGAATCCGGGCGCGCAAAATAGACATACTCGAAGATGCACAGCCCGCTGCTCGGGTCTTTTTTTTTGAGGACCACCTCTTCAAAGGTGACCTCGCCATTTTCAATGACGACGACCTCCCCGGGGCGCACATCCCGCACGAAGCGGAAACCGCAGCTGTCCAACGCGCAGCTCTCGGAGGCAACGACCAAACCCGCGCCACCGCGCCCAAGACACAGCGGGCGGTACCCGGAACCGTCCCGCACGGCGATCAGCTTCTTTTCGCTGCTGAGGATGATCAGCGTGAACGCGCCCTCCAGCTCGTCGGCAGCGCGAATGACCCCCTCCAGCGCGTCCTTCTCCCGCATACAGTGGTAGGCGATGAGGGAGGCGATGACCTCTGTGTCGCTGGTGGCGTTGAAGTTCAGCCCCCGCGCCATGAGCTGCCGCTTGATTTTGCCGGCGTTTGTGACATTGCCGTTGTGGACGGCGGCGATGCGCCCGGTCAGGTATTCCGTCACAAAGGGCTGCAGGTTGATGTGAACACTTCGGCCGGTGGTGGAATAGCGATTGTGCCCCACGGCCAGCCTGCTCTTTGGTATCTTTCCCAGGTTTTCGCGCGTGAACACCTCGTTGACCAGCCCGGTGTCTTTATGACAGACGATGTTGCTGCCCGAGAGCACGGCGATGCCCGTGCCCTCCTGACCCCTGTGCTGCATCGACAACAGCCCGTTGTAGGTGAGGCCGGCCGCCTCCTGCACAAACAGGCTGGCGCCGAAGACCGCACATTCCTCCCTTGGCTTATCGCTTCTGTTCAATGTTTGATCCTTTCCCAGCGGATGAGGCGCCGTCACCGGCGGATACTCACTCCACCGTGACGCTTTTGGCGAGATTCCTGGGCTTATCGATGTCACAGCCCTTGTAGACGGCCACATAATAACTGAACAGCTGAAGCAAGATGACAGACAGAGAGGGCGCCAGCCATTCGCTCACGGGCCGGATGGGTATCAGAGAGAGTTGGTCTGTCTCTTTGGCCTCTCCGGAGCTCGTGAGGAACAGCACCCGCGCGCCGCGGCTGAGGACCTGCTCCACATTGCTCACAGTCTTGCCATAGAGCCGTTCGGCACAGGCGATCGCCACCACCAGTGTGCCCTCTTCGACAAGCGAGATGGTCCCATGTTTCAGTTCTCCGCCCGCATAGGCCTCGGAGTGGATGTAAGAGATCTCTTTCAGCTTCAGCGAGCCCTCCAGCGCAATGGCGTAGTCCACATTGCGCCCAATGAAGAAGATGCTTTTGCAGTTGAAACATGTGGCGGCGTACTGTTGGATCCGATCCACATGGACAAGCAGGTCCTCCGCCTGCTCCGGCAGTCCCTCCAGATCGGCCAGCAAGGCCGCCTCCTCCGGCGGTGTGAGCCGACCCAAACCCCGGGCAAAGCGGATAGCCAGCAGGTACAGCAGCGCCAGCTGGGCACTGAAGGCCTTGGTCGTCGCCACGGCGATCTCCGGGCCGGCCAGCGTGTAGACCGTGTGGTCGGCCTCTTTGGCGACCGTACTGCCGACAACGTTGACGATGGCCAGCGTGTCGGCGCCCTTGCGCTTGGCCTCGCGCAGCGCCGCGATGCTGTCGGCGGTTTCCCCCGACTGGCTGATGACGATCACCAGCGTGCGGGGGCCGATCACCGCGTCCCGATAACGAAACTCGCTGGCAAGGTCCGCCGCAACAGGAAAACGGCAGAGCCTCTCCAGCACATATTTGCCCACCATGCTCACATTGTAGGCCGAACCGCAGGCCACAAAGAGGATCTGGTCGTACCGCCCGATGTCCAGCGCCTCCACGACCGCGTGGTTCGCGCCGCCCGGCAGCGCGGAGCGGATCGTATCCCGCAGCACCCGGGGCTGCTCCATGATCTCTTTGAACATGAAGTGTTCGTACCCGCCCTTTTCAGCGCTCTCAAAATTCCAGGAAACTGTCTCCGGCGTCTTGTGGATCACTTCCCTGTCCCGGCTGTAGAAAGTGACGCGGTCTTTCTCCAGCACGGCGATCTCCCGATCCTCAAGGTAACAGACCGCGCTCGTGTGTTTCAAGATGGCCGGGATGTCGGAGGCGATGAAGTTGCCCTCGTCGGAGAGACCAATGATCAGCGGGTTGTCCTTTCGCACGGCAATCAGCTTGTCGGGGTCGTCGGCGCACAAGAAGCCCAGCGCATAGGACCCCTCCAGGGCGTTTGTCACCCGGATCACGGTGTCCATGATGTCGCCCCGGTGATAGTATTCGGCAAGCTGCGCCACAATCTCGCTGTCTGTCTCGGAATGGAACACCACCCCTTTTCGCTCCAGTGTCTCGCGCAGGTATCGATGGTTCTCAATGATCCCGTTGTGGACGATGGCGATCTTGCGCTGGCTGCCGAGATGCGGGTGGGAATTCATGTCCGACGGTTCCCCGTGCGTGGCCCACCGCGTGTGCCCGATGCCGATATGTCCGGCCAATGGGTTTTGCCGCAGCGCCTCCTCCAGTGCCGTGAGGCGGCCCTTTTGTTTGACCACGGAGACCGCGCCCCGATCCAATATCGCGAGACCCGCCGAATCGTACCCTCGGTATTCCAGCTTTTTCAAGCCTTCAAGGATGATGGGAACCGTGTCTTTAGCCCCGACATATCCGATGATCCCGCACATAGGCGCCTCCTTCTCCAACGTGGGTTGCACCTGCGGCCCACAACCCAAATTCTTATTTCTTGTTGCCGCTTCGCGGCAACAAGGTACTCTT
>JAIRML010000020.1 GCA_031258665.1 Oscillospiraceae bacterium
GCCATGCCGTCCAGGTCGGAGAGAAACCGCGAACCGTTCCGCTTTCAGTCCGGAAAGCGGAACGGTCTCAAATACCAGCTTTACGAAAAAGTATACCTTAACGAGGGTGCAATTCCGGCCCTTGTGACCCGGATTTTATCGTTTTAAAATAAACAATATTTAATAAATCTTAGAAAAGTAATGCGAAATAGGGCCTTGACTTTGATGAATTTTTGTAATATGATAGGAGACGATTTATGGAAGGTCGGATTTTGACAAGGTATACTTTTTCGTAAAGCTGGTATTTGAGACCGTTCCGCTTTCCGGACTGAAAGCGGAACGGTTCGCGGTTTCTCTCCGACCTGGACGGCATGGCGGAGTATGCGCCGCCCGGCCGGGCGCCTAAAAATTCCTGTTGTGTTTTGGAGCGATCCGGCGTATACTTAGAGCGGGTTACGAGGCACGTCAATCCGGGCGATTCGCCGCCGCAAGAGCGAGCCTTAACGCGAGGGACGGTTTTGCGCCGTCCCCTTGATTTGTAGGCAGGGGATTTGTCGAGCATGGAAAACAAATATAATATGACGGTCGAGGACAATGTTTTTTTCGCGAAACGGAATATTGTGGACCTGATTTTCAAGAGCGCGCGGCTGGAAGGCCTCGCGGTCACGTTTCCGGATACCTATTCCGTGGTCGAGGGCGGGATTATAAACGGAATGAGCTTTGAGGACGCGTTGATCATCAACAATCTCAAGCGCGCCTGGCGGTTTGTGCTGTCCACAATCGATTATCCGGTAAATTTCAGCTATGTATGCCAGATACACAGATATGTGGGGGAATCGCTGGACGAATACAACGCCGGATTTCTGAGAAACAAGATCATCCGCGTGACGATGGGCGACGAGGAACCGTTCACTCCGGATATGCTGATAGAGGCCGATGCCCGCGAAGAGATTGAGCGCTTCGCGCGAGTCGAAAACACAACCGACAAAGCTATTTCAATGATGCTCCATCTTGCCCGCCGCCAAATGTTCAACGACGGCAATAAGCGCGTCGCCATGCTCGCGGCGAACCGGATTATGATAGGCGGCGGCGCCGGCGTAATCTCCGTGCCTCCGACGAAATTGCCGGGATTCGTCAAATGCCTGACCGACTACTATCGGAGCGGCGATATGTACCAAGCAAAGCAATTTGTTTATGAACACTGCATCGACGGAAACGGCTCCGAACGGGACATCGACACGGCGGGGTCAGCGGAAAAAACCTCCGCTCCCCCGCAAATCCGCGGCGCGAATCAAAAGCCGCGCGAGCGGACGCCGGCGGAGACGCCGGAGAACGAAAAACACAAAAACGAGCCGGGGCGTTAACCGCCCCGCGAGCCGCCCGGACCGCCGGGCGGCCTTTTTCATATGCGGAGGCGACGATATGGCTGCGACGCTGAGCGCAAAAGAGGATCCCCCGCCAAAAGAGGCGGGGGATCCTCTTTTGGCGGGGGAATACAAACAAGATTCTTGCCGCATATCACATTTTGACAGGGTATACCTTTTCAAAAAACGCACAAAAACACCGTTTCGTCATATGAAACGGTGTTTTTGTGCGCGCAATCGGGTGTCTCTAAACACTGCGCGCTCGGCGCCGCGCCGGATCTTTTCCCCCGGGAGGGGGAGCCTCTTGTGAAAAACTTCCTTTTTCAATGGGGATGAAGCTTATCAAAAAACGAAAGTGTTTCGATAACTGTAGTAGATCTGATTCAGATCTCCCGCGCGACGCATTCGAAGTCCCGTTCGTGGCGCTGGACCACTTGCGCGATGTAGGGGTCGAAATGGACGCCGGCGTCTTTGTAAATGATGTCGAAGGCCACCCGCGTTGGGAAGGGCTTCTTGTAGGGCCGCTGGGATGTGAGCGCGTCGAAGACATCCGCCACGGCGGCGATGCGGGCGCTGAGAGGGATATCCGCCCCGGAGAGTTTGCGGGGATACCCCGAGCCGTCCCACTTCTCGTGGTGCGCAAACGCAATGTCCCGCGCCGTGAGCAGCAGCAGGTCGTCGCTCATCGCCTCCACAGCCTCGTGCAGCATCTCTTCGCCGTAAATCGGATGCTTTTTGATGATCTCAAACTCCTCCGGCGTCAGCCGGCCCGGCTTCAACAACACGCTGTCCGGCATCGCGATTTTCCCGATGTCGTGCAATTTGACGGCCTCCACGATCGCGTAGCCCTCGTCCACCGTGAGCTCATACCCCTCAGTCGGGCGGAGCATCAGGTCCGCCACGATGATCCGGACGTATTCCGTCGTGCGGTTGACGTGCGTCCCCGTCTCCGGGTCGCGCAGGTCGCTCGCGCGCGCCAGCAGGTTCATCGTGGTCCGCTCACGCAACTCCAACTGGCGGTTGATCTGCCTGAGCTGGCGCATCTTCTCGTCCACCAACGACTCGAGATGCTGGCGGTGCCTTTGCAGCTCAAGCTGGAGACGCACACGGGTGAGCAGCGCCTTGGGCCGGACAGGTTTGAGCAGATAGTCCGACGCCCCCATCTCCAGAGCCTCCGCCTCGCCGTCTCCGTCCGTCGAACCCGTGAGAAAAATGACAGGGATCTCCTTTAGCATCGGGTCGGCCTGCAGCAGCAGCAGCAGCTCATGCCCCGTCATGCCGGGCATATAGTAGTCCAGCACGATCAAATCGGCCGGGTTTTTGCGCAAGTACCTCAGCGCGCTCTCCCCGGAGGGGAACGGGCGCACGCTGTATTCCGACTGCAAAATGGACAGGATCGAATTTAAGATGATCGGGTCGTCGTCCACCGCCACAACAACCGCTCTGCCCCAGGACTCTTCCATGCTCACGGTCCGCCTCTCTCCGGGCTTGTCACGGCACAGGGCCGAAGCCTCCAATTTGATCCAAATGATCCAAAAAATTCCTCTTTCTGGCCTGTTTTTGCACCCTTTGATATTTTTCAAGCAAATGTGAGGAACTTTTTGTCTATCATTCATTCGTGTTCTGTCGCAACCTCAGGTTTATTGTAAACGATTTCCCACCAAAAGTCAATGGGGCTGACATCGCTTCTCCACGCCCCCGCCGCGCGTTTCGCCTTCCTGTCACCGCAAGACAAAAGACACCCACGCGGCGAAGGTCCCAACGTGGGTTGCCCCTGCAACCCACAACCCAAATTCTTGTTTTTTATTGCCGCTTCGCGGCAATAAGGCACTAAGCGTGTCAAAACGTCAAATACGCGCGGACACCGCGCGAGTACGAGAGGTGAGTAAATGATCAAACTGTTTACGGCTTTTACAGAGGAGATCGACGATGCGGCCGCCGCGACCGAAGAAATTTTGTCGCAGCTCCCACCCGAGGACACCCTCCCCCGCCATCGCGTGGGGATCGTGCACTGTCACCCCGACTTTTTGAAGCTGGGCGTTGTGAGCGCGTTGCGCGAACGGATCTCCTTTGATTTGGTGGGCTGCACGTCGATCAGCATGGAGGTGCCGGGCATCGTGGGTCCGCTCGTCCTGACCATGACCGTGCTGGCCAGCGACGAGGTGTCCTTTCTGTGCGGGGCCTCCGCGCCGGTCGGGGACCAACTTGAGGACAAAGTGGAGGTTTTTTATAAACGCCTGTTGGCGGGGCAGAGCGAAGCGCCCGCCATGCTGCTCACCTTTGTCCCCTTCATCGCCTCCATCAGCGGCGACAAGTTCCTCGAAAAGCTGGACGCCGTGTCGGGCGCCCTGCCCACCTTCGGCGCCGTCTCCATTTCCAACGATCTCGGCAACCACGAGGTGTACACCCTCCTAAATGGAGAGCATTGGAAAGACGCCATGGTCCTGCTGGCTGTGATGGGGCCGGTGGAACCGATCTTTCTCAGCATCGCCACGTTGGAGGAGAAGCACATCACCATGGAGGAACACATCCTGCGGCAGAAGGCCGTCATCACATCCGCGGACAACAACCTCATGCAGACCGTGAACAACATGCCCGCGGTCCGCTACCTTGAGTCGATTGGACTGGCGGAAAACGGCAGTGTGTCGAGCCTCGAGACCATCTCGTTTGTAATCGAAACCCGGGACGGTGTCCAGCTGGTCCGCGCCGGCGTTGTCGTGACGCCCGATGGCTCTGTGGCGTGCGGCGGCGGCATTCCGGTCAACGCCACGCTGGGCGTCGCCAGCGTGGGGCCGGACGAGGTCGTCAGCACGGTACGGTCCGTCCTGCGTGACGCGCTGGCGCTGGCGCAGGGCCGGGGGATGCTGATCTACTCCTGCGCGGCGCGCTACTGGTCCCTCGGCCTCAACAACACGATGGAACACGAGTGCGTGACGGAGCTTCTCGCGGGGGGCGCCCCCTACCACTTCATCTACTCCGGCGGAGAGATCGTGCCGGAGACATTGCCGGACGGACGGAGGGTCAACAACTTGCAAAACATCTCCGTGGCCATCTGTATTTTGTGATGAGGTACCGATATGAACAATGACAACGGCGGCACAGCGCGCCTGCGCGTCGACGGCATCGACACGGAAGGCGGGCTGAACCGCTTCGGCGGCCGTCTGGACATGTACCTGCAAGTTCTGCACTCCTTCCTCGAACACATGCCCCGCTACCTCTCCGACCTTCGCCAAACCGAGCCAGCCACCAAGAACTACACCGTGTTGGTGCATGGGATCAAGGGGAGCTGTTACGGCATCGGGGCCGACCCGCTGGGCAAGAAAGCGGAGGCGATGGAGATCGCTTCTAAGGCGGGCGACCACGCCAGCGTCATGGCCCTTCACGACGCCTTTCTCGCCGAAGCGGATACCCTGCTCGCGCGACTTTCCGCCTGCCTGACGGAGGTGGAAGGCGGCGCCGCGGCCGACGCGCCGCCAAAGGCGCTACAGCCCGCGCCGGACGGCCGCACGCTCCGGACACTGCTTGAGGCCGCCTCACACTACGACATCACCGCCATGCGCCAGGCCATGGCGGCGCTGTCGGCCTCCCATTATCAGGCGCATGAGGATCTCATCCAGCGGCTCGGCACACTGGTGGACGATTTCGGCTACGAACAAGTGCTGGCAGAATTGGAGGCCTTCTTGGCGGCGCACCCGTCGCTCTGAGACGCCCAGTCAGTCCTCTGTGGTGATCCTCACCCCCGGGCCGGCGCGCTTGCGGGCCTCCAACAGCGCCAGGCGCACGCTGTCTGCCCCAAGCGGGAACTGCGTCGGCGGCCGATGTAGCGCCTCATTGCCGCGAAGCGGCAATAAAAAACAAGAATTTTGGGTTGTGGGCTGCGGAGGCAGCCCACGTTGGAGTAAACGGGCCGATCTTCTCCGCGGAAACACAAAAAACAGGGGCGGATACGGCCGCCCCTGTTGTGTTGCTCTCCATGCGTTATTGTACTTTCGGCGCGCCCACCGGGCACACCTCAGCGCAGGCGCCACACTCCACGCAGGCTTCTTCGTCGATGACATACTTGGTGTCGCCCGCGGAGATGCAGTTTACGATGCACTCCGACTCGCAGGCCCCGCAGCTGATGCACTCCTCGTCGATATGATAGGCCACAAAAACCCTCCGTCCTGTTGTAAAATCACCGCCCGGGGCACCGGACGCCGGCCTGACCACGATCTCACGCCGCCGCCCCCGAAGGCTGTCTCTATTGTACTGAATTCCGATGGAAAAATCAAGGTCCGCTCCAAAAAAAATACAAGTTTTTTGGAGCGGACCTTATCACATCGCGTCAGCGCTCATCCAGCGGCACATAGGATTTGCGGGAAACCACCGACCGATAGGCCGGGCGGATGATGCGGCCGCCGCTGACGAGCTCCTCGATGCGGTGCGCGCACCAGCCCACGGTGCGGGCGATGGCGAAGATCGGCGTGTAGAGCGCCTCCGGGATGTCGAGCATCTGGTACACGAGTCCGGAGTACATGTCTACATTGGCCGAGATGACCTTGGTGTCCCCCTTCACCTCCGCGAAGACGCGCGGGGTGATCCTCTCCACGGCCTCCATGAGCAAAAATTCTTCCAACATGCCTTTTTTCGCCGCCAGTTTCTTCGCGAAGCGTTTCAATATGACGGCCCTCGGGTCCGAGAGCGTGTACACGGCGTGGCCCATGCCATAGATGAGGCCGCTGCCGTCGCCCGCCTCCCGGCGGATCAGGCGTGCCAAGAAGGCGGCGACTTCATCGTCGTCTTTCCAGTCCCTCACCCCGGCGCGGATATGGGAGAACATCTCCATGACCTTTGCGTTGGCGCCCCCGTGCCGGTGGCCCTTCAGGCTGCCCACGGCCGCCGAGAGCGCCGCGTAGGTGTCTGTCCCCGAAGATGTCAGCACACGGCAGGCAAACGCCGAGTTGTTGCCGCCGCCGTGCTCGGCGTGGAGTACCATGCAGATGTCGAGCAGCCTCGCCTCCTCGGGCGTGAACTGTCCGTCCGGGCGCACGCCGTGCAGGAAATTTTCCGCAATAGAGAGCCCCTTTTTCGGGTGGTGGACCACCAGACTCTCGTGGTCGTAGTAGTGGCGCTTGACCGAATAGGCGTGGGCCACGAGCAGCGGCACGCGGGCGATGAGTTCGAGACTCTGCCGCATCACATTGGGCAGCTTGCCGTTCTCCGGCTCCGGGTCGTAGGAGTAGAGCGCCAAGATGGCGCGCGCCAGCTTGTTCATCACATCTGGGCTGGGGGCTTTGAAGATCATATCTTCTGTAAAATGGTCCGGGAGCGCGCGCGCCTCCTCCAGCAGGGCCGCAAACGCCCCAAGCTGCGCGCGGGAGGGCAGGTGGCCAAAAAGCAGCAGGCAGCAGGTCTCCTCAAAACCCAAGCGGCCCTCGCCGCTGAACCCCTCGACAAGATCGACAATGTTGATCCCCCGGTAGTAGAGCGTGCCGTCGGCCGGTTCCCGCTCCCCGTCTTGCATGATGTAGCCCTGCACGCTGCCGATCTTGGTGATGCCGGCCAGCACGCCGGTGCCGTCTGAGTTGCGCAGGCCGCGTTTCACATGGTAATTTTCGTAGTGCTCGGGATAGATCCGGTTATATTCCGCGTAGGCGTCGCATACACTCATGATAAACGCGCGGGTCTCTTGGCTCAGGAAATCCAATGCGGGCCCCCCTCTCTTCTTGATGGTCATGCCACCAAAACTTGCATACCGTAGCAAGGCGTCCGCGGCGCGCACGGCGGCGGCGCGGGCGATTTTCTCTTAGACCTGAAGGAAGAATGTCGGCTCATTTTCTTCAGTATATCTCAATGTGAGAGCGCTGTCAACCTCTTTTATGAAAGGACAACCGTGAAAACTTGCAAAAGGTGGTGGCCATGAGACGTTTTCTCGCGCTGACCACGGCGTTGACGCTGGTGCTGTTCCTGCTGCCGCTTCTCGCGGCCGGCCGGGGCGCGCCGGCGGAGGCCGAGACCTTGGCGCCGCATCCGCGCCCGACCGAAACGGACGCGCGCGCAGACTCGGTCGCGCCCCTCTTTCGGCCCGGCGGTGACAGGCAGATTGTCGCCGCCCCACCCTCCCCCGCCCCGGCGGCGCCCGGCGGCGACGAGGCGCACATGATCCGTGTCTTGGTGGGGGATACGGTGCAGGAAATGAGCCTGGCTGCGTATCTGTTTGGCGTCCTGTCGGCCGAGATGTCGGCCGACTTTCCCAGGGAGGCCTTGCGCGCGCAAGCCGTGGCCGCCCGGACAAACGCGGTGTCGAAACAACACGCGGCACGCGGGGCCGGCGGCCCGCCCGCCGTCCACAAAGGGGCCGATATCTGCGACAACTTCGCGCACTGCCAGGCTTATCTCCCCCGGGCGGAGGCCCTGGCCCGCTGGGGCGACGACGCGGCGCGCGCCGCCGACGCCGTGACGCGCGCGGTGCGCGACACCGACGCCCAGATCCTCGTCTACGACACACAACCCATCCTGGCGGTGTTCCACGCGATCTCCAGCGGACACACGGAGCGCGCCGCCGATGTATGGGGCGCAGACATCCCCTATCTTCAGGCAGTGGAAAGCCCCGGGGAGACGGAAGCGCCCGGTTACGCCGGTCGGGTCGAGTTGTCGGCCGCCTCATTCCGCGCGGCCGTGCGGGCGCTGGCCCCCGAGGCGGCGTTGGACGGACCGCCCGCCGGCTGGTTTGGCGCGCCC
>JAIRML010000029.1 GCA_031258665.1 Oscillospiraceae bacterium
GGCAAGTTCTGAATTCGATTTGTCCATCTGCTGACATCCCCCCATTCCATTTGGTGCCAGTATATCATATCTTGCCGCTCTTGTAAAGATGTTTTACCAATAAATTTTATCTACACCCACGGTCCACACCGCGAAGGGCATGGAGTTCCCCCACGTGTTTGTCTGCGGCCTGAGCGAAGGCGTCTTCCCCAACCGACGGATCGACACCCCCGAGGCCATGGAGGAGGAGCGCCGGCTCGCCTACGTCGCAATGACCCGGGCCATGGACCGCCTCTATCTCTCCGACGCCGAGGGGGCGCTTAGCGACGGTCTTTTTAAATGTCCCTCGCGCTTTCTCTTTGACATTGAGTGGGGGAATTTAGAAATTATCGTGCCGCCGGACGCCTCTTTGGAGGAGGACGCGCGGCGGCGCGGCATATGCGGGAAGGATGCTTTGACACACAGGCGACCGGTCTTTGGAGCCGGCGACCGCGTGGCGCACCCCGTCTTCGGCGCGGGGACAGTGACGGAACTGCGGTTCCATGAGGGCTGCTATGTCATCCGCTTCGACGCTCTGACCACCGAGCGCAGCATCTGTTTT
This sequence comes from Oscillospiraceae bacterium, assembly GCA_031258665.1. Classification (GTDB taxonomy): domain Bacteria; phylum Bacillota; class Clostridia; order Oscillospirales; family UBA929; genus JAIRTA01. Next base: position 581 of record JAIRML010000029.1, read on the forward strand.
GGCACGGAGCTGTCCGTCGCATCGGAATAGTGCCTTGTTGCCGCGAAGCGGCAATAAAAAACAAGAATCTGGATTGTGGGCTGCGGAGGCAGTTCACGTTGGTGTGGAGTGACAGCAAAGCCGAGCGTCGCCGCCCGGCTTTTTTTGTCACTCCACACCCGGATTGAAGGCCTGCAATTGACTCACGAGGTCCAGCCCGGGCCGCCAGAGGTGGGTATTCCCTTTGGCGCCGCCGCTCTGCTTGGCGCGGTAGAGCGCAAAGTCGGCGGCGGAAAAAATGTCGCGCGCCCCGTGAAACTGTGACTGGTTGTACTCACACAGCCCCGTGCTGACCGTGACCGGCACGGCAAGCCACAACGCTTTGACCTCTTCTTCAAACATGCGGGTGATGTCCGCCGCCAGGGCGCTGGCCGCCTCTCCCCCGACCCGCAGGAGCGCGGCAAACTCGTCGCCCCCATAGCGGAATACGTCTCCCCTCTCCCCGACCACGGTCTTGAGACTGCGGGCATAGCACAAGATGACCCTGTCGCCCACATCGTGCCCATGGCTGTCGTTGATGTTTTTGAAATCGTCAATGTCGGCGAGCAAAAGGGTGAATGTCCCTCCGCCCTCCGCCTGCGTCTTTCCGACGATCTCCTCCAGATGCTCATAAAAGACGGTGTGGTTGAAGAGCCCCGTAAAGGCGTCTCGCTTGATCTGTTCGTTTTTCTCAATGATACCCTGCACCAACATAGACAGCGCCAGCAGGTTCATACGCCCCGCGATGTACAGCAGTATGATGAAATTGATCACTGTCAGGATCTCCATATACCCGTGCGGCGCCGCGTCCGGCCGGGTGGGCAGCAGGAACAGAACAAAGACCAAGTAGAATACAAGATTCAGGAACGTCGCGTACAGCAGACTCTTCTTATCGATGTAGAGGAGTGACATGAGGATCGGAAAGGCAAACGCCACATAGATCAAACCGTCCCGGCAATGGAGATACACCGTCGAAAAGCATATGAAACTTATGCCCGTCACCATGGCAATGGACTGAAAAAACGGGCTGTTCCCGCGGATAAACCGGCCTGTGATCCATATGACAAAGGCGGCCACGATCACCTGGAACGGCAGCGCGATGATGACATACGTCAACAACCCGTGCAGATAGTCCGGCTCGATGCCGTTTATGTGATCTATCGTGAGGATCACTATCTCCCCGAGGATTACGAAAGCCAGAGAGAGCCAGATGCAAACAAACGCCCTTCTGCTCCAGTCGGAAAAATCGACAATGTCCTCATATTGGAGTTTGTATCTCTTCAGCAGCCCATTCATCTTTCAGTATGATCTCCTTTGTTTCCCAAAAGAGCCCACTGGGCGCGCCGCGCCCAGTGGGCTTGAACATCGCGCTCAGGCGAGGTTTGCCTCCAACTTGGCCAGTTCGTCTCGCAGCTCCTGAGGCAGACGGTCGCCGAACTTCTCATAGAACTCGTGAATGCCGCGGGCCTCCTCACGCCACAACGCTTTGTCGACCGTGAGCAAGGAACGGAGTGTCTCTAAAGGAACCGTGTCCAGCCCTTCCAGGTTGATGTCCTCTGCCTTCGGCAGGTAGCCGATCGGCGACTCGACGGCCTCCGCCTCACCGAAGGCCCGGCCGATGATCCAGTCGAGCACGCGCATGTTGTCGCCAAAGCCCGGCCAGACGAATCCGCCGTTTTCGTCCGTGCGGAACCAGTTGACATTGAAGATCTTCGGCGGCTTCGGAATCCGCTTGCCCATCTCCAGCCAGTGGCGGAAGTAATCACCCATGTGATAGCCGCAGAATGGCAGCATCGCCATGGGGTCGCGGCGCACAACGCCGACGGCGCCAGAGGCGGCCGCCGTTGTCTCGGAGGCCATGATCGAGCCGACGAAGACGCCGTGCTGCCAGTCGCGCGACTGGTAGACGAGCGGCGCGGTCTTGGCGCGGCGGCCGCCGAAGACAAGGGCCGAGATGGGCACGCCCTCCGGCGCCTCAAACTTGTCGGAGATGCAGGGGCACTGGCCGGCTGGTGCGGTACAGCGGCTGTTGGGGTGGGCGCCCTTGCTGCCGTCGGTATAGTTCCACTTCTCGCCCTTCCAGTTGAGGGCATTGGCGGGCGGATTTTTGTCGAGCCCCTCCCACCAAACCGTGTTGTCGTCTAGGTTGTGTACGACGTT
>JAIRML010000072.1 GCA_031258665.1 Oscillospiraceae bacterium
CCGACGGAGAGTTTTCCCCGCGTCCCTCGTCCGCGCGCGCCTTACGGCGCGCCCTCACTTCGTAAGAGAGGTGGCAGCGGCAAAGCCGCTGACGGAGAGTTTTCCCCGCGTCCCCCGTCCGCGCGCGCCCTCTACGGCGACTGGAACTACCTACTGAGGTTCCATTGATTGGATAGGTTATTTTTACATGGTTCCTTGTTGCCGCTCCGCGGCAATAAAAAACGAGAATTTGGGCCCAGGGCTGCGGAGGCAGCCCACATCAGTCGGAGGCCGGGGACAGCGCCCTCTGGCAGCGCAGGAATTTTTTTGTGATGCCGCCGAATTCCGGATGGCTGAAGAAGAGGAGCACCGGACAACCGGTCTCGTCCCGATACCGCAGCTTCAGATACACCGGCCGCTGGTTGCCGATGTACAGCGCGCCGACCCCGGAAAACATGGGGTTGTCGCTGTTCTCCCACGGCCGCAACGAGGGCTTGAGCGCGGCCGCCTTCGGGCGTTTCTCCGCCCGCCAGGTGGCGCGCGGGTCCGCCAGTTGGTGCTTCGCCAGTTCGATCACCCGGGCCATCGGCACACGGTGGAGCATCTCCCCCGTGTCGAGCGAAAAGACGCGGACTTCGCGCGGCCACAGTTCGATCTGGCACAGGTGGTCCACCCCGCTCTTGACAACACAGAGCCGGCCCCGGGCCACCGCCTGGAGCCTCTCCTCTCTATCTCCCCTCATCACAGCGGCAGGATGAACTGCGCGATGGTGAAAAAGATGATCAGGGAGACGGCGTCCACCATGGTGCTGATGAGCGGCGCCGCCATCACGGCGGGGTCCGCCCGGCAGGCCCGGGCCGCCATCGGCAGCAGACCGCCCAAGGTCTGCGCGATGACCACGGTGAGCAGCATGCTGGCGGACACTGTGAGCCCCAGCACCACATCCCCCTCCTGGAAGTACACGCGCACAAAATTGACGGCCGACAAAAGCACGCCCACCACGAGGCTTGTCCTCAATTCTTTCCACCAGATCCGGGCAAAGTCCCGCGCGCCGATCTCGTTGAGCGCCATGCCGCGAATCACCACCGTGGAGCTCTGGCTGCCCGCGTTGCCGCCCGTGCCGGTGATCATCGGCACAAAGGTCACGAGCAGCGGGACAGCCGCAATGGCCGCCGTGTACTGTTTCATGATGCCCCCGGTGATCATGCCGGAGATCATCAGTACCAGCAGCCAGGTGATGCGGTTGCGGGCCAGGCTCAGGATGCCGGTCCGCAGATATGGTTTTTCGGAGGGGCGCATGGCCGCCATCTTTTCGAAGTCCTCGGTGGCCTCCTCCTGCACGACGTCGATGATATCGTCGATCGTGATGATGCCCACCAGTCTGTCCTCTTTGTCCACAACAGGGAGACACAGCAGGTCGTACTTTTTGAACTGATGGGCCACGGCCTCCTGGTCGTCCAATGTCCTGGCCGCGACAAATACCGTATCCATGACATCGCGCACCCGCGCGCCGCTGTCTGAGAGCAACAATTTACGCACCGACACAACGCCCTCCAGGTGGCGTGTCCCGTCGGTGACATAACAGGTATAGATCGTTTCTTTGTCGGGCCCGACCCTTCGGATACGGCCGAACGCCTCGGCGATCGTGATGTCGCCGGGCATGTCCACAAACTCCACTGTCATGATGCTCCCGGCCGAGTTGTCCGGGTATTGCAGCAGGGAATTGATCTGCGCGCGCGTGTCCTCCCGCGCATTGGCCAGCACCTTCTTGACGATGCCGGCCGGCATTTCCTCGATGAAGTCCGCCGCGTCGTCCAGGTAGAGTTCATCGATGATGACGGCGATCTCCTTGTCGGTCAGCGCCTCGATGATCGACCGCTGCGTCTCGGGAAAGAGATCGGCAAACACCTCACTCGCCGTGTCTTTCGTGAGCATCCGAAAGATGACGACCGCCTTTTCGCTTTCCAATGTCTCCAAAAAGCCCGCGATGTCAGCAGGGTTCTGCTGGAGCAGCTCCGCCTGCAGACGCTGGTATTGCTTGCTGCCCAAGTCGTCGAGCAGCATGTTGTAGTCAAACATTTCCATACCTCCCGGCGGAAACGGGCATGGAAACACAAACCCAGACGGAGCGCCGCCTCGTCAGCGGCCGGCGGCCCGGCGGGCGCCGCGGACGGCCGCATAAAAAACGGCGGGGGTCTCACGCCTCTTTGCGTCCCCATACCGACGACCCGCCCTTGTACTTCGCGGAGGGCCTGACGCCTCCCCGGCTCTCTCGGCGGGTGTCACCTCGCCGCCTCGCGGCGAAGGCTGCCTTTTGGGACCGCTTCTCATGTTCTCACCGCCCTTTGTCTCATATCCTTTGGTACCTTATTGCCGCTTCGCGGCAATAAAAAACGAGAATTTAGGTTGTGGGCTGCAGGGGCAGCCCACATTGGGGGGGACAGACAACTGCTTTCATTATATCGTGGCGGGCGGGGCCTGTAAACCTGATTTCAAAAATTTCTCGCGTTTTGGTCAAAATCCTCTTGCGCCCCGGCGCGCTTGCCGCTATAATAAAAAAGCAGGCACTTCTGAGGCGGCCCCGCGGGGCGCCGCGCTCGGCGCCGCCCCCGGCAGAGGTTCTCAGAAGCGCCCGTGTGAACCGGGCCCAGTATACGCGCGGGAGTAGTTCAGTGGTAGAGCGTCAGCTTCCCAAGCTGAAAGTCGCGGGTTCGAATCCCGTCTCCCGCTCCAAGGTAGT
>JAIRML010000118.1 GCA_031258665.1 Oscillospiraceae bacterium
AAGGATGTCTCCGAGACGCCTTGCACGACCCCGCGCGAGGAGGCGGTGTCGACGACGCTCTTGAACCAGTCGCCCGCGGCCACGTCGGTGAAGGCCTTGGGCGTCTCGCCGGCCTCAAGTTTGAGGCTCAACACGATCATCTTTGTGAGCTCGGCGCGCGTCACGTTGCCCTTCGGGTCGACGGCGCCGCTCGGGCGGCCCGCGATGATCTCCGCCTCCACCAGCCGTTCCATAGATTCGACGGCCCAATCGGAGACCTGGCCCGCGTCGGAGAAGCCGCCCAGCGGTCCGCTCGGCGTATCGGGCATGTCATCCGGCGTGTCGGGCGTACTCGGCACGGACGGAGTGGTCGGATTGGACGTGGAGGACGGGATCTCGGTCCAATGCGCGTACAGTGTGAGGGCGGAAGTCACCGGGCTGGCAAAGTTCCATTCGGCACCGCCGGTCGCCGCCGTGTACCAGCCGCTGAACGTATAGCCCAGTCGGGCGGGCGCGCCCGGATCGGAGGCTGGGGAACCGTACGGGACCTGTTGGCTGGGGAGCTGTTCGCCGCCATTCGCCGCGTCAAATGTCACCGTATACAGCACAGGACTCCATTGCGCGTACAGCGTGAGGTCGCTGGTGACCGGCGTGGCGGCGAAGTTCCACCTGTCGCCGCCGGTTGCCGCTGTGTACCAGCCGCTGAGTGTGAAGTGGGGCTTGGTGGGTGCGGCTGGCTCGCTGACTGTGCCGCCGGTCGACGGGAAGACCCGGGGCGCCGGCGCGGGCGTGCCGCCCTGTGCGTCGAAAGTTGTGGTCAGCGTGTCTGCGTCGGCAAACTGGAAGCGGCTCAGCCGGAGCGCCGCCGTGCCGGTCGGCGTGGTGGGGAGGACCTTCAGGTACAGGTCTTTGATGCCGGTGGTCCTTGTGACGTAGGTGGTGAGGGTCTGGTAATTTGCGAAATTGCCGCTCGTCGGCGCGACATCCAGTGTGCCGATCTGGGTGCCGCCGCCGGCCGCGTCGGCCGCATTGATCCACAGTTCCACCGTGGCGGCGGCGGTGGCGGCCAGCCGCAGCTGGAAGATGCCGGCGCCGCCGCCGAAGTCAACCTTCTTGTAGGAGAGGACAGCCGGGGGTGTCGGGTCCGTCGCCCCCAGAGGCGGATAGACGGAACGCGTCGCCGCGGCGTCTTGGTAGACGCCGATCTCGTTGCCGCCCGCCACATAGGCGCTGCCCGTGGTATCGCTGCCGGCGCTCGCCGTATCCCAGTTTTCGGCCTCAATGATCTTGAAGGCGTCCTTCGGGCTCTGGTTTTGCAGCCGGATCACGCGCTCGGAAACGATGTCCGTGTTGTTCTTCAGCACCGCGCGGACCACAACGTCGCCGTCGCCCGCGCCCGTGGCGGTCAGCAGACCCGAGGCGTCAATCGTCGCGAGCGCGGGGCCCGTGCCGGAGCGGTTCGTCACCGACCAGGTCACCGTGTCGCCCGGCAGCGTGAGATAGGAGTCGGTCGCCACGTAATCGCCGTCGGATTCGTTGAAGAGCGCTTTGAACATGACGAACTGCTGGAGTGTGCCCCGGTAACGGGAGATGCTGTCGCTCGCCCCCCAAAAGGTGGTGAACGAGAGGACGAAGTCCCCAAAAGCGAAGGTCAGCACACTCGGCGAACGGATCAACATGTAGTCCACTGTCCGCGTGAGGGTGACAGGCAGCGGCGGCGCCCACGGGTTGCTCGGATCCGGGACGGTGGTGTCGAAGGTCACCTTGTCGGCGTCGAGCTGGTTTGTGATCTTGATGTCTTTGGTGGTTGTCTGGCCGACGGAGGCGGCCGTCACGCGCACCGTGCCATTGCCGGTCCCGTGGGCCGTGAGTACGCCGGTGGCGGGGTCGATGGCCGCGAGATCGGTCGGCGCGACGCTCCAGGTTACGGGCTGTGTGGATGTGACCGGCGTGAGGTCGGCCCGCAGCGCCAGGGAACCGTTTTTCTCGCGGATGGAATCCAGCGAATAGACCTGGGAGATCGCGACGCTTGCGGTGGTGTTGTCGGCCGGCGTGCCGAACTTGAGCCACTCGAGGACAGTGCCGCGCTTCTCCGCCACCACGTAGATGTCATAGGGGGTGCCTGCGCTGAGGGGCGCGGCGGAGAGCGCCGCCGTCCGCAGTTCCGGGCGTAAGTAGCGGTTCTGGGTGGTCTGCCCCGTCGGGGTGCCGGGGTAGACGCCCACCGGGCCGATGCCCTTTTCGCCGTATTCGGAACCGTCCGGCCGGGTGTCCGTCAGCTCAAAGGCGGCGACGGTGGCGGCGGTGGCGGTGTCAAACGGATCGCCGGCGGGGACCGCGTACACCGTGAGAAGCCCGACCTTCTCGGCGCCCGCGCGCACGGTCAGCACGGAGGGGGCGCTCGCGAACGTGGCGTTCTTGAAGGCGAGCCAGGTGCCGTCGCGGCGGAACTGAACAGCCGTGTTTGCGTCGTAGTCGACCGAGGAACTGATGAATTCGACGGTGTCCACCACGCCCAACGCGGAGCCGCCCGGGTTGTAGATCAGATAGTCGTCAAAATTCTCGGCCAGCGTGAGGTCCGTCAGGTCGCGCGCCGGCGCCGCCGTGCCGCCGTTGTCCGTGGTGACGGCCAGCGTGGCGCTGTTGCCGGCGGCCGCGGCCGCCGTGGAGCTGCCGCCCGCCACGCTGGTGTAGTGGCCTGGCTCCACGATGAATTGGCCGCTCTCCACGTCCCACACGCCCAGTTTGTCTTTGAGATCCACATCGAAGCTGAAATCCCTCGACTCATTCGGCGCGATGGCCGGAAGGCGGTCGTAGGCGATCAGGCGTTTGATCGGCTGATCGATCCGCGACGCGGCGCCCGCGAAGGCGCTGTACACCTGCACCACTTCGTCACTGGCGGTGGCGCCGGTGTTTGTCACCGTGCCGGAGACGGTGAAGACGCCGTCCGCAACGGGGGTCACGGCCACGTTGGAATAGGCGAATGTCGTGTACGTGAGGCCGTGGCCGAACGCGAACAGGGGGGTTCCCCTGAAGTATTGATAAGTGCGCTCGCCCTTGATGATGTCGTAGGTGAGCAGGCCGGTGTTGATCGTGCCATTCATGTTGCTCAGGTTGTCGTTGCCCTCAATGTCGTAGTCCGGGTACAGGTAGGAGGCCGGGGGATGGTCCTCGCTGGCGCCGATCATGTCCTCCGTGCTCTTGTACCAGGTGGCGGACAGCCGGCCGGCCGGCGCGTACGCCGGGATCGTACGGCTCCCCTCGGGCAGGTAGCCCGGATAGGCGTCAAAGTCGTGGTGGTAGCTCAGCCCCTCGTTGGCGTACTCCCCGCTGGGCGCAAAGCCGGTCTCGGGCACCGAATAGCCGTCGTCAAACAGGGCGGAGACGATTGCGCTGCCCTCCTCCTGGCCGGTGTGCCCGATCTCCAAGATGGCTTTGACTTTGTTGTTGTTCGCGACGCTCTCGTCGATCGCCATCGGGTTGCCGGTCTTGACGATCAGGATCACGTCGCGGTTCAGTTGGCCGTCTCCGCCGCCGGTGACATGGTCGATGAGGCGCATCTGCTGTTCGCTGAGGCCGGTCTCGTAGAGGTCGATGCCCTCGCGGGCGTTCAAGTGCGGCTCATAGCCCAGCACGAGGATGACGGGCGCCGTCGAGTCATTCGCGGCGGTCACGGCGGCCGTGGCGGCCTGTTCGGCGGTCTGGATGTTTTCGATGACGAACTGGTGCGTGCCGGGCAGGTTGTCGATGGCGTCGTCGCTGCCGTCCGTGTCCAGGCCGGCCGTGACGCTGGGGCCCTTCGTATGGGTTTCGCTCTTGTACGGCCCGTTGGTGTCGAGGTCCGCCACAATGCGGTTGTCCGCGGCGTTGAGCTTCAGGTAGCTGCCCCGGTTGGTGTCCTCGTCGTCCACATCGTAGGCCAAACCGATGCCGCCGTTGATGCCGTCGCCGGAGAGCACGTGGTAGAGGCCAAAGGTGTTGTCCTTGTTCTTGACGGGCGTGATCCGGAACTTCTGGTAATTCGAATACGAGAGATTCTGGCCGCTGGCGGCCTCATCCAGGTTGCCCTCGCCGGGGGCCGACGTGTTGTTGATCATCGTGAGGGAGGGGTTCGAAGCCAGGGTTGTGACCTGGACATACCGGCCGTTGACCGGCGTGCGCAGCAGCTTGTTTGTGGAGCCGTAGTCGTAGATCTCAAACAGCGAGGCGGCGCTGCCCGTCAGTGTGGGCGCCGCGCTGCCGGTCGCCGTGATGGGTTCAAGGCCTTCGCCCGGGGAGCCGGGCGCGGCATAGGTCTTCGCGGGGTTGTTGTACACAAGATACTGGCCGTTCGAGGCCTTGATGGCCTCGGTGTCGACGGCGCGGTTGAAGGAGACGTTGGCCGCGCCCAGCTTGTTGACCAGTGCGTCCCTGATCGTGATCCGATAGGTATAGCTGCCGGAGTAGAAGTCCTTTAGCACCTGGTCGGCCAGCGGGCCGAGCAGGACGGCCTTTTCGACCTCGTCGCCCTTGAGGGGCAGGATGCCGCCTTCATTTTTGAGCAGGACGATCTGTTCCTGGGCGGCGCGGAGCGCCAGATCGCGGTTGCGCTCAATCTGGTAGGCGCGCGACGGGCCGTACCGCGTGAGCGGGTCCTGTAAATAGGGGTTCGCGATGCGCAGTTGGTCCAGGTCGCCGAGGCGCAGGGTCATCGCCAGCGAGCGCCGGGCGTTCTCCTCAAAGTCCTGTTCGGTCACCATGCCGCGGGCCAGCGCGTCGTAGCGCAAGCCTTCGGCGGCGCCGTAGTCGCGGAAGCTCCAGCCCTGCTGGCCGTTCTTCGTGCCCTGGGCCATGCCCAGCGCCCGGCCGTTTGTGGTGTCGTCGAAGTAACGCTGGCTGTGTACGAGGATGCTTGAGCCGCTGCCGTAGTCGTTTACCGTCGTGTACTCGTAGTGGCCGGTGCCCGGGTAGTCGGGCGTCCACTCGTAGAGCAGGTCGTGCTGCAGGGGGTTCACGGACATCGGCTTGCCGTTTACGACGGGGTAGGAGTTCATCAGTGACTTGGAGGCGCCGGCCGAGACCGGGTATTTGAAGGCTTTGTTGTAGTACTCGTTTGTATTGCGGGGGGAGAACGAGCTGGCCACCCACAACCGGTTGATCTCGGCGTTGTAGGCCATGAAGTGCTTCAGGATCGGGATGAACTGCTGGTATCCGTCGTCGGTCCGCCCGTTCATGGCGGCCGCCATCGCGGTGGCCAGGCTGCCCGTGAGGTAGGCGTCCTCGCCTAGCGTCTCGTAGGCGCGGCCGTAGCGCGGATCGCGCAGCAGGTCGACCACAGGCGCCAGGCGGCCGGCGGCGGCGATGTTGGACGCGAGGGACTCCTTGGCGATGACATCGCCGATCTTGGCGAACAGGTCCTTGTCCCAGCTCTGGGAGAGACCCAGTGAGCTGGGGAACACCGTGGCGTAGCCGTCCCAGGCGACGCCGTGCAGGCCTTCGCCGCCGCCGCCGCGGCC
>JAIRML010000124.1 GCA_031258665.1 Oscillospiraceae bacterium
GATATGCGCCATAATTTTCCCAGGTGACGCCGTCCGTCGAGACCTCAAGCCTGAATGTTTTGGCGTGCTGCGTCTCAAAGGCCGCGGCCGGTTCAACCTCGCCCCACTCGATCAGCATCGCGTTGGCCGTGATCTCCTCAGGCAGGGCAACCGTAAACGCCGCGTTTTCCGCGCTGTTGTCGCCTTGCCAATATGTGCTCATATCGTTGTCGAAGATTTTGTCGAGGTCCGTGCCGCTTTGACCGTCGGGCTGCGTGACCACGGCGCCGGTCACATCGAGCGGGGTGACATGGTACTCCGGCGGCAGCTCCTCAATGTTGAGGTCGGTGACCATCCAGGGGTCGAGCATCTCCACGCCGCCGGTGTAGGAGAGGAAGACATCACGGTAGATGCCGGTGTCGCGGCCGCGTATGGTGGGCATCCAGTCCCATCCGGCCGCGGCATGGAAGGTCGGATTGTCTATGCCGATGTTTCCGCCGTTGGGCCACGGTCCGGCGTTCAGGTACTGATTGGTGACATATCTGGTGATGTAGTTCCCCACCGTTGTCGCGAGACCGGCCGTGCTCGGCGGATTGGGCGAGTTGTTGTCCGTGTAACACCACGGGGTATCGTTCATTTGGATGAAGACCGCCAGGTAGTTCTTGCCGCCGAAATTCACATAGTCGGTCACGTCGAATTTACCGCGGATAAAACCGCCTTCGATGGACCTTGTGCGGTGGTTCAGGGAATTGGGCAGTAAATGTCCGTTGATGTACACATCGGCCCGGTAGTTGATGGCGTCAAAGTTGAGCCAAACATCCTTGCCCTGTTGGGACGCGGGAACCTCAAATGAGTTTCTGTACCAGAAATCCGAGGTGAAGAAGGTGTCGGAAATCGCGTAGTTGTTCATGTCGTAGTACGGATCCGGCACAGCGCCCGCGTTGATATAGGACGCCAGCGTGGTCGACGGCACCGTGGCGGGCAGCCAGGAGGTGTCGTCAAAGCCTCTCTGAGAGAGCGCAAACCCGTCTGCCTTGACCTCGGACGCGCGCTCCACTTTCCAGTTGCCGCCGCGCAGTTGCTGTGTGCCGTCGGCGTCCGGCGCCGGCATGGGTTCCAGCTTGTAATCCAGATCATTGAATCCGTACACTTCAAATTCCCTTACCATGTAGCTGCCGCCGGAAGACGCGTGGCAAAGGAGGCGCACATAGCGCGCCGCGCCGTCGAGATCGGAGGCCACCGCGCTGTCGGCGGCGCCGCTTGCCGTGGCCGCGGTCGTCCAAGTTTCGGCGTCGTCGGAGACCTGAATCTCGTACTCCGTGGCGTAGTTTCCGCCCCAGGTCACCTTGGCGCCCAAGAGGGCGCTGTCCGCGCCCAGATCGACATAGACCCACTCTTGGCCATTGGACCCGCTTTGCCAAAAGCTGTCAAATCCGCTCGGGGCGTAATATTTGTCAACCGGATTGCCGTTCACCTGGATGCCGTCGATCACATAGGTCTCGCCCGACGCGCCGCCCGAACAGCTCTCACAGAGGACGCGGACATACCGCGCGGTGATGTCACCCGTGACGGCATCGGTCTGGAGGCTGCCCGCCCAGGGGGCTGTGGGCGTGCCCAGCGCGTTTGCGGTGCCGCCGCCGCCGGAGTAGGCGTTGCTGCCCTTGTGTACTCTCGAAGTCCAGTTCACCGCGTCGTCCGACGTCTGAATCTGGTATCTGACAGCGTAGCTGTCGCCCCAGTCCACGCCGACGTCGCGCAGCGCCGTCGGTTCGCCCAGATCGACATAGATCCACTCCCGATAATACCGGGTCATGGCTGTCCAGGCGCCGTCGGAGAACCTGCGCTCTTTCGGATCGCTGACAATGCCGTCCGAGACGAGGGTGACGGTATTGAACTCATCCGCCGCGCTGGATTGGTAGCCCGCGCGTCTGAGGGCCAGATTGTCCGGCGCGGCTCCGGGCTCCGTCAGCGGCGCCAAATCGCTGTTCCAATAAAATACTCGATAGGAATACGCGCTGACCGGATATTGTGTGGCCGCCAGGTCGAACGCGGTGTCCGCGGTCTCATCGACAGCGGCCGTCAAATCTTGCGTCTCAAGGTGGGCCAATGCCCCGCTGTTGTGGTAAATGGCGAGGATAAAAGAGCCGCCGGCGATCGCGTCGGGTGTGTTGTTGGTGTAGCTGGCGGTGAAAGCGCCATTGTCGCGCAGCGCGGAGATCCCCGGACCCTGTAAAGCTTCCAGCGCGGTCTGGGTGGCCGCCGCGAAGGGCAAGGAAATCAGAAATACCACCAGAGACACCGATGCAATCATCTTGAAAACGCTCCGTTTTTTCACGTTGATCCTCCTCTTTCTTTTCGCGTCAAGTCTGTGTTGAGGTGGGCTGCGGAGGCAGCCCACGTTAGGGCGCGGCAGGCCGCCGATACCGGGCGCGAGGGGATGGTTTCCACCTGTTGAGATTGACATTATATGCTGAAATCACGGGCCCGCGCATTCGATTTTGTATTAATCTTGCCAGAAAAGAGGGGCAAAGAGAAAAAAGAGAAAAAAGAGAAAAACAGAACGGGAGGTTCAAAAAGACGATGCCGCGCCCAAGCAGGAAAAAGCGCCGTTTCTTCTCACGAAACGGCGCTTTTTCCTGCTTTTACAGATATTTTTCTAAGATATTCTGCACCGAGGCGCCGCCGTCGCGCAGGACGCGTTTCAGGCCGAAGAGCGTGTCGGGGTCGCCGGGCGTCAACAGATTGACGCCGTAGGTGCAGGTCATGGTGCAGGCAAACCCCATGTCCCGAAGGATGTTTTCGAGACGGCCGGAGAACAGGCCGAACGGATACACAAACGCCGCCGGGCGCCGCCCGGTGGCGGCAAACACCCGTTCCTGAAGTTCGCCCAGATCCGCCCGGATCGCCCGCTCGTAGTCCGCGTTGCTCTCGCCCCGGCGCTGTGCGCAGCCCGGACGGGGCCCGGACGGGACATGCATCCGGTAGGAGTGGTTTTCGATCTCAAAGACGCCGCGCGCCGCGAGAGAGGTCATGTCGTCCCAGGTCACGTAGGAGAAACTGGGGTTTTGCGCGCCCTCCCGCACCGAGCGGTCGGAGAAGGCGCCCACCACCGCGAGGACACCCCGCATCCCGCGGGCGGCGAGCAGGGGCTCCGCGTAAAACACATTGTTGTAGTGCCCGTCGTCAAAGGTCAGCATGACGGGCTTTTCCGGCAGCGCCGCCTCGCCGCGCGCAAAGGCCGTGAGGTCGGAGACCGTCACCGTCGTAAAATTCTGAGCCTGCAGGTAGGCGAGGTCGGCCTCAAGCTGCGCCGGCGTGATGATATAGGCGCTGCCGCGCGTCGAGTTGAGGATGCTGTGATACATGATGACGGGCAGTTTGACGGCGCCCTCCGGCGCCGTTGCCGCGGCGGCCGCGGACATGGGCTCCTCAAAGGGCCTCGCGCGGTAAAATTCCTTCGTGGCCGGGTCCCGCCGCACCTCGGAGCGGTGTGTGCAGAGCAGCTTGGTGATCTCGTACACGTCCACCCAGTCCGCCTGCGAATCCTTCGGCGCCGCCCCGTCGCTGAGCAGCTGGAGACCCCAGTGCAGGTGGGGTTCCCCCACGTTGTTCGCGTCCTCCTGCGCGCTGTAGCCCGTCTGCCCCACGTAGCCGATCACGTCCCCGGCGCGCACCAGGCGGCCTTTTTCTATGTCGGCGTGGTAGGGCCGGCCCCGGCGCATGTGGGCGTAATAGTAGTACCGCTGCCCGTCCAGGCTGCGAAGGCCCAGCCGCCAGCCGCCGTATTGGTTCCAGCCCATCTCCGTGACCACTCCGGTTTCGATACAGACGATGGGTGTGCCCACCGGCGCGATCATGTCGTGGCCGAGGTGCCGGCGCTCGTGGCCATAGGACCGGCTGCGCCCAAAGTCGTCGCTGTGGTGGAAGGCAAAACCGGCGGCGATGGGGGCGTACGCCTTGAGGCCGTATAGATTCTCCCAGGCGGTCCCGTCCTCCGTCTCCGTGCCGAGCCGGAACGAGCCGGCAAGGCCGCCCAGTACGGCGGCGTAGAGAGCCCGATAGCGGGAAAATTGCGCGGGGTCCGCGGCCAGGGTCTCCGGGGTCTCGCCGGCGCGCAGCCGGTCGCACAGGGCGCGCAGGTCCGTGTCCCGAAACCGGCTGAAATCCCCCCGATAGCGGGCGGCCAGACAGGCCAGCAGGTCGATCCAGTCGAGCGCGGCCGCGCCCTCGGCGCCCGCCAGCACCGCGGCGTGTGCCTCCACATCCGCCTTCAGCGCCTTTTCCAGCACGCGGGCCGGCACGTCGAACGACGGCGCCGCCGTGCGCGCCGGGGCCGAGGCGGTCTGCGCCGGCCACACGGAGACAATCAACGCGCCGGCCGTGAGTACGGCCAGCCCGCACAGAAGCGCGCGCGCCGGGACAATCCGCATCAAAAACAACCCCCTTGCTGCCGCGGAGGCAGCCCACGTTGGCGCCTTATTGCCGCGAAGCGGCAATAAAAAACAAGAATTTTTTGGGGACAGATCCCATCCGCGGTTTGCGGAATTCATTTCCGCAAACCGCACCCCGCGAGGCGCCA
>JAIRML010000162.1 GCA_031258665.1 Oscillospiraceae bacterium
GTGGGTTTTGCCTGGCGCTGGGGGTATGACGCCCTCTTTGTCGCGCCCGCGCTGTCATGGGACGGCGCGCAGGAGACGGTGACCGCCGAGGCGCTCTCTTATCCGGAGGGGACGGCGTACGGAAGCCGGCTGACCGCTTGGGTTCATCGCCCGGACGGACGGCGCTGGAAGGCCACGCTCTACCTTGACGACATGCCGGCGGATATGAGACCGGGCGACCGGTTTGAGATGGAGGCGCGGATCAGGGCCCCGGCGCCGGGGAGCGCGGAGGACCGATTGGCCGGCGCCCGCCCGCGCGGTGTGGTGCTCTCGGTCACACAGCGCGGCGTGTACACGCAGTCCCGCCCGGAGGCGGTGCCCTGGTCGCTCTGGCCCGTCGTGTGGGCGCGGGCACTGGGCGACGGTCTGAAGCGAGCGCTGCCGCCGGAGGCGGCGGCGCTCGCGCGGGCGCTTTTTACCGGGGACAAGAGCGGACTCGGGGAGGATGTGATGGCGGCGTTCTCCGACGCGGGGCTCTCCCATGTGGTTGCCGTGTCCGGCCTCCACATCTCGTTTCTCACGGGGCTTATGCTGCTGCTCGTCGGCCGCAGCCGGCGGTACGCCTTTTTTGTCGCGGTGCCGGTGATCTTCCTGTTTGTCGCGGTGGCCGGGTTCCCCGCGTCGGCGATGCGCGCGGCCATCATGCAGGGGTTTTTCCTGTTTTCATGGCGAAAGGGAGAGGAGCGGGATTCCCTTTCGGCGCTGTCTCTGTCGCTGCTGCTGCTGTTGCTGCTCAATCCGTACGCCGTGGCCGACGTGGGGTTGCAGCTCTCCTACGCCTCGGTGCTGGGGATCATCCTGTTCGCCCGGCGCTGGCAGCAGTCCTGGGAGGAGAGCGTCCGGTGGTTGTCCGGGTTTTGGAAGGCGGTCTTCCACTACATTTTTTCCAGCGCCGCCGTTTCGTTGTCCGCACTCGTGTTCACACTGCCGCTCATGATGGTGTATTTCGGCACGTTCTCGCTCATCGCCCCGCTGTCGAATTTGCTGCTGCTGTGGGTGGTGGCGCTGTGTTTCCTTGTCGGGGCGCTGACGGCGCTGCTTGCGCAGATCTGGATGCCTCTGGCGGTGGGGCTCGGCTATGTGGCCGCGCCGTTTTTTGACTTTTTTCTCCGGGCGGCGCGGGCGTTGGCGCGGGTGCCGTTTGCCGCCCTCAAAGAGGCCAGCCCCTATATGGTGCTCTGGGCGATGTTTGCCTATGTGCTGTTCTGGCTGTATACGTTCTGGCCCAAGGAGGGCGGCCGGGCGCGCCGGGCCCTGGCGCCGACGCTCGGGGCGGCCTTTATGTTGCTGCTCGCGTTGGCGTTTTCGGCCATTCCGCTCGACCCGCTGCAGATCGAGGTGCTGGACGTGGGGCAGGGCCAGAGCATCCTGCTGCTCACGCCCGACGCCACCATGGTGGTGGACTGCGGCGGCAGCGTGTCCCATGTGGCGCGCCGGGTGTCCGATCGGCTGAAGAGCATGGGCCGGCGCCGGATCGATCTGCTGGCGCTGACACACACCCATGCCGACCACGCGGGCGCGGCGGCCGACCTGATGCGGCAAATGGATGTGGCCTGTGTGGCGCTGCCCGCCATAGAGGGCGAGGGGTCCAATCTGCGTGGGGAGGTGCTGCAGGCGGCGTCTGAGCTCGGTGTGGCGGTGGTGGAGATCGGGCAGACGACGCGGTACGCATTGGGGCAGGGGAGTCTGCTCGTGTACCCGCCGCTTGTGGGGGGCGATGAGAATGAGCTGGGGCTCACGTTTCTCGCCTGCCTGGGCGAGTTCGAATTTCTCATCACCGGCGATCTGAACACAACCTCGGAACGGGCGCTGCTTCGGGCCGTGCCGCTGCCCCCCGTCGAGGTGTTGGTGGCCGGACATCACGGCTCGAAATACGCCACTTGCGACGAACTTTTGACGGAGACGGCCCCGCAGGCGGCGGTCATCTCTGTGGGGCGCAATGAGTATGGGCACCCGACACCCGAGACACTCGGTCGGCTCGCGGCGCACGGCGTGGAGGTGTACCGCACAGACGAATGGGGGCCCGTGCGCGTCTGTGTCGGCCCCCCAGACGGATGATTTTGTCTACGCCACGTGGCAATGAAGTTGGCGTAGATAATGGCGATGAAAACAATGCGCTGAAGCAATATTGCAATCTTATCACATTTCAAGCCAACGTGGGCTGCAACCCATGCTGGGAAAAGAGGAGACAGAGGAGAGGAGAGGGCCGGCGTGAAAGCGGGAAAGACAGATGGGCTGGCACAGCTTAAACAGGACCTGCGGGCGGGGACGCCGGCCCGCCTGTATGTGTTTCATGGGGAGGAGAGTTACCTGCGGCAGCACTACCTGGCCGAACTGAAAAAACAGTTGGTGGCGCCGGGGTTTGAGAGCTTCAACTATGAGTTGTTCGAGGGGCGTGAACTCGCGGCGGAGCGCCTGCAGGAGGCAGTGGAGGGGCTGCCGGCCTTTGCCCCGCGCAAATTGATCGTGGTGCGGGACCTGGACCTCTATCGGATGGAGGAGGCGCTCCGGTCCATGCTGGAGCGGCTCCTGAAAGACCTGCCGGACACCGTTTGCCTCGTCTTTGTCTATGATG
>JAIRML010000165.1 GCA_031258665.1 Oscillospiraceae bacterium
GCGCATACCGCCCAGCCGGCGGGCGCTGTCCCCAATCTGCCTGACCAGACTGGCGGTTTACCTCTATTCTATCGCACCTCGCTCTCCCTTGCTAGGCGCCTGGAGATTTAGCGCTTACCCATAATCCATGTCGTATGAATCGGCGTTGACCGAGGCCACCACGTTGGCGCCCTGGTATACGTCGCGAAGGGCCTGGTTCAAGATGTTCTCCCGGGCGTTGATCGTATCTTCCGCCCGGGCGCTGTTCAAGACCACGCCATCGGCCTTTGGATCGACGGACAGGCGGTTCATACGCAGACGGCGATTCCCGGATTCGCCGTACCCGTGAAGATCCTCCTCAAAATAGTGGATGCCCGGCGCCAGATCTTCGTTTGCCAGATAATTGCTCGTCACGTTTTCCATCATCACAGCAAAACTTGTCTGCATGATGGATACAGACAGCATCAAGACAAAACCCACTGCCGCGGCGCGGCGTTTCAAGCGTTTCATGCGTTACCAACTCCCTTTCCCGTTTTGGGCCGCAAATGCTGCAAAGCGCCTTTATCATACGACCGCGTGTGGCGCCTTGCTACCATGTGGCGGTAAAGATTTTGTAAGTCTCGCGTAAAAGAGGTACTATTCTCCGCTCTTTTTGTCGCACAGCAGCACGGCCAGCAGGGCCGTCACGGGGATGGACGCGACGACGGCGACGCTGCTCGAAAGGCCGCGCAGGATCTCCACCACCAGGGTCTGCATGTTGATCAGCCGCACAGAGGGCAGCGCGTACATGTAGTAGATCACGAGGGTGTTGATGCTGCCCCCCGTGAAGGCCAGAATCAGCGTGTCGGTCATCGTACCCATCACGTCGCGCCCGATGTTCATGCCCGAGCGAAACAGCTGTGTGCGCGGCAGTTTTGCGTTCAGCTCACGCATCTCAAAGATGGAAGAGGAGATGGACATGGCCGTGTCGGTGATCGCGCCGAGGGAGGAGAACAGAACGCCGGCGAACAGCAGGTGCCGGAAATTGAGATGGGTCCCCCGCGCGACAAAGAGCAGCGTCTCAGCCTCCGGCGTATTCATCGTCGTGACGCGCGCGGCCGCGCCGAACAAAAACGCGACCAGCCCCGCGAGGAATGTGCAGGTGACGCAGCCGATGACGGCCGATGCCGTCTTCGGACTCCAACCGTTCAGCATCCACAGCGTGACCACCGTCGAGACGGCCACGACGACCAGCGCGGCGACGATCGGATTGACGCCGATCACGACCAGCGGGATGAAGAAAAAAAAGATGCACACCAGCGTGAAGAGCAGTGCCAGCAACGAACGCATTCCCTTGCGCCGGCCCAACACCACGACGGCCGCGACAAACAGCGCAACGAGCCCGCAGATGACCGCCTCCCTGTCGTAGTCGACGACCAGCGCCGTGATGAAGTCGTCGTAGCTGGAGATGATGAATCGGGTGCCCACCCGCGCGGGGTTGTTGATGATGCGCTCCACCAGGTTGTATGTGCGGATGATCTGCCCCTTGTGCGCGCCCTCCGTGATCTCCAGCACCAAATCCTGCCGGCCGATCCGGATCTCCGGAAAGTCGGGGTCCGGCTGGATTGTGTCGCTCTCGATCCCGATGACCCGCGCCTTGGTATAGGCGATGCCCGCCTCGATGTCGGCCGGCCGCTGGAACCGCAGCGTCAGGTTGAAGATGAGCAGGAACAGCAAAAATACACCGATCGCGGCGGCGGTGATCGCAGAGGACAACCGACGGCCTTGTCTCATAGTCTGTCTCAACCTTTCCGCAAAACATACGGAAAAGCAAGGGGCGTCGAGCCGCCTTGCTTTTCCGCTGTCCGCCCGGCCAAACGGCCGGGCGGACACAAAACAGGGACGAGAGAATGCTATGTCAGTGTCACTGCACCTTGCGCGCGATCTCGGCGATATCCGAAATGTCGATCTCGCCGTTTCCGTTGAAGTCAAAGAACCGGTAAACGGCCCACGCGCTGTCCGCTCTCTTGACGCCGAAGGCGTCGATGATCTCGGAGAGGTCGATCAGCGTGACCACGTCGTCGCCATCCACATCACCCGGCGTCCCGCCTACGGTGGTGAAGCTTGTATCCGCCGTCCGGATGCGGATCGATTTGGTCCCGTCTTCCGCCCGGACGACATAGCGGACAGTGAGGCTGAACACGCCCTCGCCGTTTCTGATGTCGGCGCTCTCTTTGGCTGTGAAGGTCGCCTCCCCGTACACCTGTGTATCGTAGTCCGGCGCCATGACGGTGAGCTTCACGCCCGTGTCTGTGTCCGTCTTGTCCAGCAGCGTCACGCCGGCGGCGGCGGTGAAGCCGACATAGCCGTAGACGTCGGTGTCATAGGCGTAGGTGAGCTCCGCCGTGTTGCTGGCTACCGGCTCTGAGAACCCCGCTTTGATGCGGAACTGATCACCCTTTTTCACGAGGTTCGCGCCGCTCGTGAGCGCCAGCTCATCCACCTGCCGTGTGACGGTCAGGCTGTCGTACAGATACTTCGGGGTTGTGATCTCGTCTTTGGCCTCGTCGTACTTGAACATATAGGTGTTGATGTCGACCGCCTTGGGAGAGATCTCCACCTCCACAATGACCTGCTCCCGCTTGGTGTCGCTGCCCAGGCCGTCGTGGTTGTCGGCTGGGTTCGCGGAGTCGATGTCGAGGAAACTGTAGCCCGCGATCAGCGGGTCGCCGGGGGCCACGGTGTAGTTGATCCGGGAATACCATTTGAGCCCGCCCGCGTGGCCGCCGATCATGTAGAGCGGCGCGTGCGCGGGGTCCGGCGCGGTGCTGCCGGGCGCATATTTTTCCTCGTACGCCCTTGTGCCGTCGCCGTTTACAAACCCGCGGGAATACACATGGTCGTGGC
>JAIRML010000225.1 GCA_031258665.1 Oscillospiraceae bacterium
CGGTAAAGATCTTTATCACCTGTTTAAGGGGCTTGCTGATGGAACGGGCAATGATAAGGGCCGCGGCCCCTATAACCAGGAGCAGTATGACGCTTATGATGATACTCAGGCGGAGCATCCGCAGCACCGGCCCGTTGACGATGGCATGGGGTATTCCCAGTCCCAGCCCCCAGGGGGTGGCCGTTTTCCCCACAGGAAGCGGGGTGGTGGATATATCATACCTGACTTTCCTCCCACCGGCAGGGATAAGGGTTGGGAAGGACTAGCCTGGGCTTCGAGCAGTCTGATTTTGACAACTTCGTCATCAAGGACGGAGACAGCGCCACGCTGTTTGCCCAGGACTTCAGCGAGGATCGGGGCATTTTCGCGCACAGCAACATTTCTTACAAAACCGACGAGACCCGCGGCGGCTACATTTACGTCGACGGCACGGGCCTCACCAATCCCTTGTTGTTCGCCCCTCTCGTCTCCGGCGTGGGCAGTTCGCTGCCCATGATGCGCAAGGGCTTTGACACCCCCGCGGACAAGACCGTGAAGAGCGCACGGCTATACGCCACCGCCTTCGGTTTATATGACGCCTTTGTCAACGGAGCGGCGGTCGCGCCGGACGAGATGTTCAACCCCGGCTGGACCGACTACCGCACGGTGCTGATGTATCAGACCTACGATGTGACACATTTGATCCAACCCGGTAAAAACGCCCTGGCCGCCCAGTTGGGCGACGGCTGGTTCGCCGGGCATGTCGGCTACAGCCATACCGGCAACGGCGGCGACAACGCCAACAAATACGGTCAATATCCGGCCTTCTTGGGCCAGCTGGAGATCACCTATACAGACGGCGCGGTGCAGACCATCGCCACCGACGGCTCCTGGAAGGTCAATGGCAATGGCCCCTACCTGGCCACCGATAACCACGACGGCGAGACCTACGACGCGCGCCGGGAGATCCCCGGCTGGAGTACGGCCGCCTTCGACGATGCCGGTTGGCCCAACGTGGGTGTGGTCAATTCGGCCAACGCCGCCGATCTGCTGGGCAAGACCACATCCAGATCCTACAGCGGTTTTGCGGGTGCGGTTGTCGACGTGGACAATGTGAGACTCATCTCTCAGATCGGTCCCCGCATCCGGATGGGCCAGGCACTGAGCGCCGAGGAAGAAGCGCTGCTGGGCAAAGAGATCCGTGACGTCACCGTCATAGACACCTTCGCCGACGGACGCGTCATTCTGGACTGCGGCCAGAACGTGGCCGGCGTCATCACGATCACCATCCGGGGCGGCCAAGCGGGTGACCAGATCCGTCTGCGTTACGCCGAGATGGTCAACGACGGCGTCAACAACCAACCCGTCAACGAGTTGTATACCGCCGCCCTCCGTTCGGCCAAGGCCACTGACTACTACACCAAAAAGGGTTCGGGCATCGAGGTGTACACCCCCCGCTTCACCTGGCACGGCTTCCGCTACATCGAGGTGCAGGGCTATCCCGGAACCTTGGATCCCGACGATATAACCGTCTACTTTGTCGGCAGCGAAATCTCCCTGACCGGTACGGTGGAGAGTTCCAGCGCCGATCTGAATCAGTTCTATTCCAACGTGATGTGGAGCCAAAAGGGCAATTTCTTCTCCATCCCCTCCGACTGCCCGCAGCGCGACGAACGCTTGGGCTGGATGGACGTCCATGCCTTCTCCCTCACCGCCGCCTACAACCGGAACGTGGAGGAATTCTTCAACAAATTTGTGCACGACATGATGTCCCGCCAGCGCCCAGACGGCGGTATGTGGGACTATCTCCCCGACGAGGGCCACGATCACTACTTTGGCAACGCCGGCTGGGCCGACGCGGCCACCATCGTTCCGTGGAACATATACGTGATGTACGGTGACAAGAAGATCTTGGAAGAAGCCTACTCCATGATGCAGGGACATCTCTATTACCACATGATGGCCGCTTCCTCTGCCACCGGTTCGGATTACGCCTGGAACCAAGGCGCGACATACGCCGCGTTTGACAAAGCCAATCCCCCGCAGCCCCCTATCACCGATCTGGGCACGACCGCCGACGACCGCAAGTACATTCTGGGCGGTTGCGCTTACGGCGACTGGGTGCCGGTCGTGAGCACGCCCAACGAGATCTTCGCGACGGCCTACTACGCCCGTTCGGCCGATATCGTGGCCAACGCGGCCGCCGTGTTGGGCAAGACCGAGGACGCCGCGTATTACAGAGCGCTGGCCGACCGCATCAAGCTGAGTTTTCAGCGCCGCTTCTACGACGCGTCCACCGGAATCATCAGCAGCGGCGCCAGAGGGGGCGACACCCAGACCTGCTACGCCTTGGCCATCGCCTTTGATCTGCTGCCCGCCGGCGAATCGCCCAAGCTGTCCGCCAGACTGGGTCAGCTGGTGGAGTCCGCCGGTTACATGACCACCGGCATGCAGGGGTCCCGCGTGCTGCTGCCCGCACTGAGCGAGGCCGGTCACAGCGAGCTGGCCTACTACCTGCTCATCGGCGTGGATACCTATCCCTCCTGGCTGTATTCCATCCGTCAGGGCGCGACCACGATCTGGGAGCGGTGGAACTCCTACACCAAGGAATCCGGCTTCGGCCCGGTGGGCATGAATTCCTTTAATCACTTCGCCTTCGGCGCGGGGCTGGAATGGGTCTACCGCTGTGCGGCGGGCATCGAGGCCGACGAGAGCGCGCCCGGCTTCAAGCACGCCATCCTCCAGCCCATGCCCAACAACCGCCTGACCTTCCTGAACACAAGCTTCGACAGCGCTTACGGCCGCATTGTCTCCGACTGGACCTACGATGGCCCCACCGGCGCGTTTGACTACACCGCGAAGGTGCCGGGCAACACCGCGGCCACCGTGTACGTGCCCGCCGCCGACGCAGCGGACATCACCGTAAACGGCGCGGGCGTGAACGGCGCCCTGCCCGCGGGCGTGACCTACCTGGGCCATGACGCGCAGGCCAAACAGGCTGTCTTTGCGGTCGGTTCGGGCACATACCGCTTTACCTCGCGGATCAAAGCGGACAAACCCATGAAGCCCGCCCTCGTCGAGTCGCCGGAGAGCGGCACCTATCTCCTGGGCGCGGACGCCAATCTGCGCGTATCGGTCGCCGTGAATGACGGCGGCACACTGTCGTACCAGTGGTTCCGCAGCTCGGCCAAAAGCGCCGAAAACAGTACGCCTGTCGGCACGGACAGCGCCGTGTATGCGGCCCCGACCGCCCTTCCGGGCATGAGCTTCTACTATGTGACGGTGACCAACACGCTGAACGGCCAGTCCGTCTCGGTCACCAGCGGCGTGGCCGGCGTGAACGTGGTCACGCCGGTCACCGGCAAGCCGCAGCCCGGCTCCTACGCCGTGGCGCAAAACGTCACCCTGTCCTCCCTCATAGAGGGCGCGGAGATCTACTACACCACGGACGGCACAGAGCCCACGACGGCCAGCGCGCGGTTCACAGCCCCCATCCCCGTCAGCCAGAACACCACCATCCGCGCCATCGCCGTAAAGGGCGAAGAGATCGGCGACATCACCGACCTGAAGTACATCATCGACGCCGGCCTGCTGCTGTTTTTCGACGATTTCAGCGACGGACTCGGCCAATGGACCACCACAGCCCGCGCCACGATTGTGGACGGCTGGCTGAGACTCACCAACAATGAGAACATGCGCTCGGCGGTCGGAGACGATTGGACAAACTACATGTTGGAAGCCGACGTCAAGGTCGAAAACGCGTGCGCGGGGCTGACCTTCCGCTGGCAAAGCACCGGCAGCCAGTATATGTGGAACTTCTCTTCCTCAGGATACATGCGCAGGCACACAAAGATAAACAACAGTTTCTCGGCGTTCACGGACATTCCTTTCGGCATCGAGAACGCCGGAGACGCGTTCCATGTCAAACTGGTCATCGACGGCAATACGATTTCCTCCTATGTCAACGATGAGCTGCTCGACGTCATGACGCTGAGCAACTTCTCCAGCGGCCGCATCGGTTTCCGCCAATCCGGCGCCGAGGTGGGTTTGTTTGACAACATCGTTGTCACCAAGATTGTCGATACAGCCGAAGTCACGCCGGACAGCAAGGACTTCGGAAGGCTGCCGGAGGACTATGCCGCCGCCGATCTGACGCCGCAAACCTTCACCTTTGCCTACAACGGTTCGGGGGCGCTGAAAACCCTGAGCGCCGCGCTGGACGCGGACTCCGATTTTGCGTTGGCCGGCACGCTCACGCAGTCGGGGAACATGGGGGCCGTCAGCGTGGTACCCAAGGCCGGTCTGGCGGCGGGCGATCACACCGGCGCGCTGACATTCACGTTCAACGGCCAGACGATTTCCGTGCCGCTGTCCGTCAGGGTGGGGTTCGCGGCGGCCGTGACGCCCGACGGTTCCGATTACATTGTCGAGATGGAGAGCGGCGCAGACGTGACAGCGGCCGTGATCGCGGCCGTGTACGACGCGGCCGGCCGGCTGGCCGATGTCAAGACGGCGCGAGACGCGTTCGTGGGCGCCAACGCCCCGCCGGTGATCAAGACATTCGAGGGGCTCACCATACCCGATGGCGGCTCTGTCAAGTTTTACTTCTGGGACAACGGGACGTACGCGCCGCTTTGCCCTCCCCAATAACGCCAAATCAATCGTCAAAAAGCACCGTTTTCGTAAGAAAACGGTGCTTTTTGACGATTGATGATGTAAAGCCAGTTGGTGAATGCAGAGGGACACTTTACAAACGTAAAGGTATATGCTACAATCTATTACGAACAAAGGTGACAAGTCACAAAATTTCGTAATAGGGGAGTGCGAACGCGTGGAAATCAAGCGGGATGGCTATCTGAACAAACTGATCGGCAAAGAGAGGAACGGGCTTATCAAGGTCGTCACCGGTGTTCGCCGCTCCGGGAAATCCTATTTGCTACTCAATCTGTTCCATGACCACCTGATTCAGAAAGGCGGGGATGAATCACATATCATCGAAGTCGCGCTGGATGACCGGAGCAACAAGGAGCTTCGCAATCCCGACAGTATGCTGAGATATGTAAAAGAGAAGATCAAAGACAATCAAACATACTATGTCATTCTTGACGAGGTGCAGTTGCTTGAAGAATTTGAAGACGTGCTGAACAGCTTTCTCCATATCCGAAACGCGGATGTGTATGTCACCGGCAGCAACTCCAAATTTCTCTCGTCTGACATCATCACCGAGTTCCGGGGCCGTGGGGATGAAATCCGTGTTTACCCTTTGTGTTTTCGCGAGTACGCAGCTGCCCACGGTGGGACAACCGAGGAGGCGTGGGACGACTACTTCATATACGGCGGACTGCCCCTGATTCTTTCAAGAAGGACGCCGGAGGAAAAGGTGGAATATTTGCAGACACTCTTTCAGAAGGTCTATCTGTCCGATATTGTCGACCGTCACAAAGTCAGGAACAGGGATGAGTTGGATGAACTGGTGAATATTCTGGCGTCCGCCATCGGTTCGTTTACCAACCCGTCAAAGCTCGCCCGAACGTTTAAGAGCGTGAAAAACAAAACCATCAGCGATAAGACATTGAGCACTTATATCGACCATTTGATAGACGCTTTCTTACTCAGCAAATCTATCCGCTTCGACATCAAAGGGAAAAAATATATCGGCTCGCCGGCCAAGTATTATTTTGAAGATATAGGGCTTCGCAACGCGAGGCTGAATTTCAGGCAGACGGAAGAAAATCATATCATGGAAAACATCATATACAACGAATTGCGCGTTCGCGACTATCGCGTGGATGTGGGCATTGTGGAGCACTATGCCGCGAACAACGACGGGAAACGCGGCAAGCGTCAGCTTGAAATCGATTTTATCGCGACAAAGGGAGGCCAAAAATACTATGTGCAGTCCGCTTTCTCCATAAGCGACCCCGGCAAGGTGAAGCAGGAGGAAAGGCCGCTGCTCGCCGTCGGCGACTCCTTCAAGAAGATCATCGTCGTGCGGGAGAACATCAAAGCGAGGAGAAACGAAGCCGGCATCGTGACGATAGGCATCTGCCCTTTCCTTCTGGATGAAAACAGCCTGAACCTCTGAGCCGGCCGCTTCGGCCTCCGGCTTGCGCTCCCCAGGCAGCGTTGTTGGCCCCGCCTCTTTGGGCGGGGTCCGATTTTGTGCGAAAGGAGCACGCCCGCACAGGGCGTGTAGCCGCCCCGCCGCCCGTCGGCATCTCCGCCGCAGTTCACCAACGCGGGTTGCACCTGCAACCCACAACCTGCCTGCCGGCAGGCAGGTCAAAATTCTTGTTTTTTGTGCCGCTTCGCGGAAACAAACTGCTAACTTTGTCATGCCACTAAATAATAGTT
This sequence comes from Oscillospiraceae bacterium, assembly GCA_031258665.1. GTDB lineage: Bacteria > Bacillota > Clostridia > Oscillospirales > UBA929 > JAIRTA01. The sequence goes on from JAIRML010000225.1 coordinate 6,334, forward strand.
GCCTTTTCGTAGAAGTTAGAGTATAATAAATCCGAGGGGATGAATGACTTGGGCAGGAAAGAAAAACTGATAGAGCGGTTGAAAAGCAATCCAAAGGACTTTACATTTGACGAACTGCAAACTGTGCTTGAATCATTGGGCTTTGAAATGACACACCGGGGGAAAACAGGCGGCTCAAGAGTCAAGTTCATGAAAGGCAATATTGCGATAAGCCTGCATAAACCGCATCCCAGGAAAGAGCTTTTGGCATATCAGGTAAACCAAATATTGGAAATTTTAGAAAAGGGGCATGTGATATGAGGAATCTTTTGGAATACAAAGGATATTGCGGGACGGTCGAATTTTCGGTCGCCGATAAAGTCCTTTATGGAAAAGTGTTAGGCGTGAACAGCCTTCTGTCCTTTGAAGGTGATAGCGTACAAGCCATCAAAGAGGACTTTGAGTCGACGGTTGACGATTATCTCGAAACTTGTGAGAACAAAGGTTTGGAGCCGGAAAAAGCGTACCGGGGGAAATTCAACGTGCGTGTGTCGCCGGAAGTGCATAAAAATCTTGTGATCTACGCCGCTTCGCACAGGAAAACACTAAATTCCGCAGTTGAAGAAGCCATACGGAATTATATCGGCTGATACCGCCGCGCACCGTCTTGGCGATCCGGCAACGTTTTGAACAAACGAGTTGTTGCCAGTAGAAGCGGCTGCCTGCCGCCCGCGGCGCTCCTGGGACAATATCAGCGGACCCCGCCTCTTTGGGCGGGGTCCGCTCCATGTGCGGAAGTGCCTTCCGCACATGGAGCGCAGCCGCCTCACCGCCCATTGGCGTCCCCGCCCCAGTTCACTATTTTCCATGAAAACTGTTTCCTTTTTTCCATTTACTTTGTGCTAAGCGGGCCGGTATAATAAAAGGAAAGAAAATCCCAGTGAAGCAACATGTTATTGAGGGAAGGAAAAATTTGGAATACCGAACAGCTATATTCCCGTTTTGGAAAGGAAGTGCGCCCACATGCGGAAAACCCACGTCAAACGCTTTGCGTCCCTTCTGCTGATGATGGCCCTGCTCCTCCAGATCAGCGCGTTCACCACAGTCGCCGCGCCCTCCGAGGCCGGCACATTTTCTGTTGCCGCCCCGAAGACGGAAAATACCGTTACGCCCCTGGGCATCGACGCGTTCACCCCCCGCTTCTCGTGGCAGATGGAAACCGACGCCTACAACATGAAGCAGACGGCCTATCAGATCGTCGTCGCCACGGACCCGGCGCTGGCCGGCGGCGTGGTCTGGAACTCGGACAAGGTGAGCGGTGACGAATCGGTCAATGTGTATTACGCGGGCGCCCCCCTGGC
>JAIRML010000065.1 GCA_031258665.1 Oscillospiraceae bacterium
CCGTGATCTGCAACAGTTCGGCAGCCTCATACTCCCGCGCCGGGTCCTTCCAGAGAATGCTCGCGCAGCCCTTCGGCGAGATGACCGAGTACACCGCGTTCTCCAGCATCAGCACCCGGTTGGCCACGGCCAACCCCAGCGCACCGCCGCTGCCGCCCTCACCGGTGACCACCGACACGACGGGGACCGTGAGCGCCATCATCTCCATCAGATTGCGCGCAATGGCCTCGCCCTGGCCTCGTTCCTCCGCACCCACTCCGCAGAAGGCGCCCGGCGTGTCCACCAGACACACGATCGATCTTCCGAATTTTTCCGCCTGTTTCATGAGGCGCAGCGCCTTGCGATAGCCCTCCGGGTGGGCCATGCCAAAATTGGCGTCGATGTTCTCTCGGGTGTTCTTCCCCTTGACATGTCCAACCACGGTAACGGGGCGTTCCCCCAACCGCGCCAGGCCGCCCAAGACGGCGCTGTCGTCGGCAAAGACCCTGTCTCCATGCAGTTCGATGAAGTCTTCAAACAGAAGCGGGATATAGTCGCGGAGCGTGGGCCGGCCGCGCAGTCGGGCCAGCTCCATCCTCCGCACGGCGGGCGATGCCGCCGTCGTTTCTTTGATCGCCATAGAGGGTTGCCTCCTCTCCCACAAACAACTCTCACAGACCCGCCCACAGGCCCGGCCGCCGCGCTTTCGGCTACCTCGTTGCCGCTTCGCGGCAACAAAAAACAAGAATTTTGGTTGTGGGTTGCAAGAGCAACCCACGTTACTCTTCGTGCCAGGCCAGCAATTTGCCCAGCGTATCCCGCAGGGCGCCGCGGGGCACAATGCTGTCCACAAAACCATGTGTCTGCTGGAACTCGGCCCTCTGAAAATCCTCCGGGAGCTGGTGGTGGATCGTGCCCTCGATGACGCGCTTGCCGGCAAACCCGATCAGCGCCCCGGGCTCGGCCAGAATGATGTCGCCCAACATCGCAAAGCTCGCGGTGACGCCTCCGGTCGTCGGGTCGGTCAGCACCGGGATGTACAGGCCGCCGGCGGCCCCATGTGCACCCACGGCCCCGCTGACCTTCGCCATCTGCATGAGGGACAAAATGCCCTCCTGCATCCGCGCCCCCCCCGACGCCGTGAACAGGACAACCGGCCGCCCCTCGGCGCGGCCCAGCTCAAACAACCTCGTCAGTTTTTCGCCCACGACGCTGCCCATCGAGGCCATCAGAAACCGACTGTCCATCACGGCCAGCAGCGTCTCACGCCCCTGAATCCGGCACCGCCCGGTCACAACGGCCTCCTCAAGCCCGGTTTTCTTCCGGAGGACGTCGACCTTGCGCATGTACCCCGGAAATTCCAGCGGGTCGACCGTCCGCACACCGGCAAACAGTTCCTCAAAACTATCGGTGTCCGCCGTGGCCAGGATCCGTTCCGGCGCCGTGAGACGCTCGTGCCAGCCGCACAGCGGGCACACCTTGTGCGCGGCCTCAAACTCCTCCCGAAAAACGGTCTTGCCGCACGAGGGGCACGGCCGGTACAGGTCATCCGGCAGATCCACTTCCGCCTCCTGGCGGACGCGTTGCGCGAGCGGCACCGAGACATACCGCGCCTTTTTAAAGAGATCTTTCAGCATGCCGTCCTCTCCCTCTCTGTTTCGACTCCTCATCCAACGCGGGTTGCCCCGCAGCCCGCAATCCAAATTCTTGTTTATTTGTTGAAAAACTTTGTTTTTCAACAACACGGGGGTTGGATCGAGGCGCCTCAGGGCCCGGCGGACGAGAACGTGTGCGTCTCAAGATAGTCGACCGAAAAATTCCCCGCGGCAAAGTCCGGCTCGCGCAAAATCTGCAGCTGAAAGTCGGTTGTGGTGGGCACGCCCTCCACATGAAACTCGGCCATGGCGCGCCGGGCGCGCGCCAACGCCTGGTCCCGGTCGTGCCCGTGGACGATCAGTTTCGCCAGCAGGGAGTCGTAGTGGGGCGGCACGACGTAGTCCTGATAGATGGCGGCGTCCACCCGCACCCCCGGCCCGCCCGGCAGGTTGAGCGTCCGAATGGGCCCCGGGCTGGGCAAAAAGTCGCGCATAGGGTCCTCCGCATTGACACGGCATTCGATGGCGTGCCCCCACTGTCGCAGATCCGCCTGCGACAGACCAAGCGGCTGCCCGGCGGCGAGCCGGATCTGCTCGGCCACGAGATCGAGGCCTGTCACGCACTCGGTCACCGGATGTTCCACCTGGATACGCGGGTTCATCTCCATGAAATAAAACGCCCGGCTCTCATCCACCAGAAATTCTACGGTGCCCGCGCTGCTGTAACCGGCCGCCCGGGCCAGCCGCACCGCCGCCGCCCCCATCTCCGCGCGCAGATCGGCGGTGAGCAGCGGGCTCGGCGATTCCTCGATCAGCTTTTGGTGGCGGCGCTGGATCGAACACTCGCGCTCAAACAGATGCACAATCTGCCCATATTGGTCGCCCAGCACTTGAAATTCGATGTGACGGGGCCGCCGCAAGAAGCGCTCCATGTATACGCTGCTGTCGCCGAAATTGGCCTGCGCCTCGGCGCGCGCCGCGGCATAGGCCGCCGGCAGTGCCGCCAGATCCTCCACCAGGCGAATGCCGCGCCCGCCACCTCCGGAAACGGCCTTGATGAGCAGCGGACAGCCGATCTCACGCGCCACAGCGGCAGCCCGCGCCGCATCCGGGACCACCCCCTCCGAACCCGGCACCACCGGCACGCCGGCGTCCCGGGCTGTCCGAATGGCCCGCGCCTTGTCTCCCAACAGCCGGATGGCCTCCGGGGGCGGCCCGATGAATGTCAGCCCGCACTCCGCCACATATTCGGCAAA
>JAIRML010000082.1 GCA_031258665.1 Oscillospiraceae bacterium
CCTTGACAAAGCGGTCGTCGAGTTCGGGGTCGCCGGTAAAAAAAGTCACGTTCATCATCGAGCGCGCGTCTTTGTCGGCGGACGGCCGAAACAGGCGGCTCTCGTCCAGCGCGTCGTAAAGTACGGCGGCTTTGGCGAGGTTGTGCGCCCGCAGGGCGGCCAGGCCGCCCTGGTCACGCACCCAGTCGAGCACCAGACCCAGCAGGTATATGCCGTAGGTGGGCGGCGTATTGAGCATGGAGTCGGACTTGATGAGAGCGGCGTAGTCGAGCAGCCCCGGCGTCGCGGCCGGCGCGGCGCCGGCCAGGTCCTCACGGAGGATGACGACGGTGAGGCCCGCCGGGCCCATGTTTTTCTGCGCGCCGGCGTAGATGAGGCCGAAGCGGGAGACATCCACAGGCTCCGAGAGGATACACGAGGACATATCGCAGGCGAGCGGCACACCCCCGGTCTCGGGGAGATAGGGCCACTTGGTGCCGAAGATGGTGTTGTTCATACAGTAGTGGAAATAGGCGGCGCCGGCGTCGAGTGCCAGCTCGGACTGGGTGGGGATACGGCGGAAGTTCTCCCCGGAGAGGTCGGCGGCGGCGCGCACCTCGCCCACTTTCTGCCCCTCTTTGAAGGCCTTTTTGGAAAACTCCCCCGTGATCGCGTAATCGGCGCGGCCGGTGCGCGGCAGCAGGTTGATAGGGATCATCGAAAACTGCAGCGTGGCGCCGCCCTGCAAAAACAGGACGCGGTACGAGTCGGGGATCTCCATCGCTTCGCGCAGGCTCCGCTCCACGCCCTCAAAGAGGGCGGCGTATGTTTTGGAGCGGTGACTCATCTCCATGATGGACATGCCGCTGCCGTTCCAGTTCAGCATCTCAGCGGCGGCGCGCGCCAGCACGGGCTCAGGCATCATCGCCGGCCCGGCCGAGAAGTTGTAGATTCTCTCTCCCATGTATGTCTTCCTCCCTACACGCAATGTTGCATATGAAAAACGCCGAAAGTATCGGACGCTTTCCATTATATATCATGGGAGACAGGCGTGTCAATGAAATCGATAAAAAAGTAACAAAGGATAGAAAGGGCGGCGCCGCGGGGTTTTAACAAGAACGCGGGTCGCGGGCGCAACCCGCGTCAGGGCTTGTGAGATCAGTCGCCGTGGAGAGAGACCTCGCCGGAGGGGAGGTCCTCGGTGTGGCCGTCGTCGAAACGCACGGTCAGGGCGCCGCTGTCTGTGACGGTGAGCGCCTGCCCCAGCCGCGTGCCCGCCGGAGATGAGACCGAAACGCGCCGGCCCGGCGTCACGCAGTCCGTCCGGTAGCGCGCGAGGTCGTTTGCGCAATGTTCGGGTTGCCTGGGGCCGGCCATGTCGAAGAGGCGGTCGAGCAGCGCGGCGGCGAGCTGCGCCCGGCAGATACGGCGCCCGGTCTCCGCCTCAAGGGAGGTGGCCTTGGCCGCCAGGTCCTCCGGAAAGGGGACGGCGTGGCAGTTGAGGCCGATGCCCACGACGGCGGAGTCCACGCGGCCGCTCTCCCCCTCCAGCGAGAGCTCCGTGAGAATACCGGCCAGTTTGCGCCCGCCCATCAGGAGATCATTGACCCACTTGACTTGAGGGCGGCGCCCCGCGACGGCGGCGATGGCGTCGCAGGCGGCGACCGCAACAAAGACCGTGAGCAGAGGCAGCCGCTCCGGCGGCCAGTCGGGGCGCAGGACCAGCGACAGATAGAGACCCGCGCCGGGCGGCGAGAGGAACGGTCGCCCGAAACGCCCGCGCCCGGCGGTTTGCTCGTCCGCGACGACCGCCGCGCCGTGCGGCGCGCCCGCGAGCGCCCACTGCCGGGCCGCCCGGTTGGTGGAATCCACCCGGGCGTGGTAGGCGATGGGCAGGTCCGTCGTCTCCGGGGTGCGGAAGCGGCGGATCTCTTCCGGTGTCAGCAGGTCGGGCCGGGCCAGCAGACGGTACCCCAGGCGCGTGCGCGCCTCGATCTCATATCCCTCGGCGCGCAGGGATTCCACGGCTTGCCACACCGCCGTGCGGCTCACGCCCAGCGCCCGGCTGATCGAGGCCCCGGAGCACTGTGCCCCGGGCCCCAGCAGTGCGAGCACACGTTCCTTGGTTGTCTGCATGTTCGTCTTCTCCCCCCGTCGTCGTTCGCCCGGCCGCGCGGGCGGTTTTGGGCGGCCCGGCGTTTTTCTTTCATCAATCATTGTAATGCCAGACCCGATTCTTGTAAAGCGGTATGGACCCGCGCGGCAAAAAACAGGGCAATGGCGCAACGGCCATTGCCCTGTTTTTGATGTCGCCCGGCGGCATTGCCGTCAGCGGCGGCCGCCCGTCAGGGGTTATGGGAGAGAGACCCCCCCACAGAGCGGGGTGTACGCCGCCGTGTCCCAGGCGAATACGTTCAGCCGGCTTCCGGGGGGGAATTCGTCAAAGGCGAACGCGGCCCGGTACTCGCCCCGGGCGGCGACAGCGGCGGTTTTCACCTCGGTATGCACAAGCCTGCCGTCCTGCGCGTAC
>JAIRML010000156.1 GCA_031258665.1 Oscillospiraceae bacterium
GAACTTGTTCGGCCAGATGTTCCGGAGGACAAGGCGCCGGCAGCCGGCCCACGCGCCCGAGGCCGTACACCCGCCCGTCCGTGTGGACAAAACGGGCGCCCAGGATTTCATAGGGCGGCACGAGACCCACCGCGCGGGCCAGCGCCTCGCTGACACCGTCCGGCGCCGCGTCCCAATTTGTGTGCATACAGAGCGCGGCGATCTTGTGCTCAGCCAGCGTCAGCAGGCGCGCGCCCTCCTCCGTCTCCCCGGTGATCCGCCGAGCCCCAAACGTCACCGGGTGGTGTGTCACCAGGAGCTGTACCTCCCGCGCCACCGCCTCCTCGACCGTGCGCAGGTCCGCGTCGAGCGCCACCAACACGCAGGACACCGGCGCCTCGCGGCGCCCCAACAAAAACCCGGCGTTGTCCTCTGGAAAGACATCGCGCGCCCACGCGGACGGCGCGAAATACTCCAAGACAGCCTCTATCTCCCCCACTGTGTACGCCATCGCGATCTTTTCCCCTCTCAAGACATCTCGCGCGCCTGTATATTGTTCGGCGGCCCGTACGCCTCCAGCTCCGTCAGCGCCGACCGCACACATACCAGACGGTCCGCGTCCGCCGGTTTGCGCGACGCAGCCAACGCCAGCGCCTCCGCGCGCAGCCGCCGGATCTGGCTGGCCAGGTAGGCCGAAAAGAGCGGATCTTCCGCCGCGCGCAGCGCCGGCCCCACATACCAGGCGGCCGGCGGCGGCGTGACGCACGGCCCGCCCGGGCGAGCCGCCAAAATGTTGTACAGCCGACCTCCCTCCGCCGCCAGCCGCTCTCCATACAGCTCGTAACCATGCCTGGCCAAAAAGAGCCGCAGTCTCTCGGCATGTGTCATGGGCTGCATCAAAAAGATCGCCCCCGGCAGCGACGGCGCGGCGCGCAGGATCTCGGCGATCGTGTCGGCCCCCATACCGGCGATGACCACCGTGTCCGGCCTCTCCCCGAAGAGGCCTTGCAGGCCGTCCGCCTGTACCAGCCGGATGGCCGCCTCCAGCCCGCAGCGTTCTACCAAACGGCGGGCCCGCACCAGCGGTTTCTCGCGAATGTCTGTGGCCACGACGCGGGCGGCGCGGCCGCTCTGCACAAGCCACACGGGCAGACGCGCGTGGTCTGTGCCTATGTCGGCCACCCGCGCGCCCGGCGGGATGAACCCGGCGAGCACGCGCAGCCTGTCTGGCAGTCGTATCACCGCCTTGCCCCCTTCGCCGCGCCAGCAAACAGACACCCCCGCTGAGGCGGGGGTGTCTGGCACATACGCTTGGTCCCGCGTCCGCACACAGGGCCCCTGTGTGATTGCCATCAGGCTGTGCTCTTCTCCAGATGGGCATTGATCTTGTGCAGCACCTCATCCGCGTCGACGCCATGCACAAGGCAGGCCTGCTCCAGCGTCTCGCCGCGCGAGGCGGGGCATCCGAGGCAATGCATTCCTATCTCCAAAAAAAAGCGCGCCGTCTGGCCGTCAATCTGCAATATATCGCCAATGATGGAATCTTTGGTCACCTGTACCACTTGTGTCGCCTCCGATTTTCCGGCGGGTCAGCCCGCCCATATTGGGGTATGTTCTGAAAAAGCAATGGGAAACACCCGTTTGGACCTTATTGTACAACGGTCGCAAGGATTTTTCAAGGGGCACTTCACGAGAGGGCAAAAAAGTACCACAGCCGCCCATAAAAGTACCACGCCCAGATGCGCCAAAAAAACCGGGGCCGCCCACAGGGCGGCCCCGAATTGGATTCCTCAGCCGTTTTCTCTCATGCGGGCAAAGCAATCGCTGCAGTAGACCGGGCGGTCGGTCTTCGGCTCGAAAGGCACCTTGGCCTCTCCTCCGCAGGAGGCGCAGACAGCGGTAAAGAACTCTCTCGGAGCACGAGAGGCGTTTTTACGGGCGTCACGACAGTTTTTGCAGCGCTGCGGCTCGTTCATAAAGCCGCGCTCCGCGTAAAACTCCTGCTCACCGGCGGTAAACACAAAGTCTTCACCGCACTCTTTGCACTTCAAGGTCTTGTCTTCGTACATGGTTTTTCCCTCACTTTGACTCAGTCTTGCCCGTGGATGTTCTCACCGACGTCTTGAAAGGCTCGACGGACTTGATGCACGGGGCTAAAATATGCTCGGCAGGGTTCCCTGCTATCGCCAATGATTTGCCAGCTTCTTTCACTGGCATGTTGAACGGCGTCGTCCACCGACTTCGGGGACTCGCAAACGACGGCTGCCATGTCCCTATATGGCAACCCTTCCAGATAAGGCCCCAAAATCTCGGCTTCCAAGCCGGACAGCAGTCCCTTCCATGTGCCGATAAACTCCGTGCGTTCCGCGCCCAATGACAAGCGCTTCGGGGTCTAGACGACAGTCGGGATACAAGACAAAGTCCGCGACGCGGGCTCTCTCCGCGCCGTTTGAAGAGGGGGCTCTATGGATCATCGCTGGGCCCTGTTGCGTGGCCTGTGCCGACAGCGATCGACCGTCTTGGCGGTCGCATATACTGGGTCGCGTATACACAAAATGACAAACGCGTGAAAAGAAATACTGCTTATTTATTATAAACACAAAGTCTCCCATCTGTCAAGCAATTTCACATTTTTTTAGAAAAATTATAAATGCAACCGTTATGACAACCATTATGGATAAAAATGGAACTCATCACGCAGAGACGCGGCTGATGACCGCGGCGATGGACTCGGCCAGGGACTGCACCAGCATGTCCTCAGGGCCCTCCACCATCACGCGGACCAGGGGCTCCGTGCCGGAGGGCCTCACCAGGATGCGCCCGTCGCCGGCCAGCCGCTCCTCCGCCCCGCGGATGGCCGCCGTCACCTCCGCGTGCCCGGTCAGTATGTGCTTTATCTCGTTGCGCACGCGCACATTGACTGTGAGCTGGGGGTACTGCGCAAAGCCGGACAGGAGTTCCGAGGCCCGTTGGCCGGAACATGAGACGATCTCCAAAAAGCGCAACGCCGTGAGCTGCCCGTCACCGGTTGTGGCGTGCCGGTGGAAGATGAGATGTCCGGACTGTTCGCCGCCCAGCGTGACCCTCCTTTGCGCATCTCCTCCAGCACATTGCGGTCGCCGACGGCGGCCGCGACGACGTGCAGTCCGTGGTCGCGGGCAAAGCGGTGAAACCCCAGATTGCTCATCACCGTGGCCACAAGGGTATCGTGGGGCAGCTGGCCCCGGTGTTTCTCGTCCAGCCCGCAGACCGCCATGATTTGGTCCCCGTCGACGAGTCTCCCACTCTCATCCACCGCCAGACAACGGTCGGCGTCCCCGTCGAAGGCCACCCCCAAATCAAACCGACCCTCGATGACCCGTTCCCGCAGCGCGTCCAGGTGCGTGGACCCGCAACCCGCGTTGATATTGACCCCATCTGGTTTGTCAAACAGGATCTCGTAGCGCAGCCCCAAGCGGGAAAAGAGCCCGCGCGCCGTACGGACCGCCGCGCCGTTGGCGCAGTCAATGGCCACGCGCAGGCCGGAAAGGTCACTTTCCACCACGTCCATCAGATGGGCGATATAACGTTCCACAAGCATCTCGTCGCGCCGGATCCGCCCGATGCGTTCGTATGTCTCCTGTGGGCAGGGGCGGTCCGTGAGGATCATCTCCTCCATCTCCTCCTCCAGCGCGTCGGAGAGTTTGTAGCCCTGTGCGTTGAAGATCTTGATACCGTTGTGCTCAAACGGATTGTGCGACGCGGAGATCATGATCCCGGCGTCGGCGGTGTGCGCGGTCAGGTAGGCCACGGCCGGCGTGGGCACCGTGCCGAGCAGCACGGCGTCGGCCCCCACCGAGGTCACGCCCGCCACAAGAGCCGCCTCCAGCATGTCTGAGGAGACACGGGTGTCTTTTCCAATGCAGAAGCTGGCCTTGTGGCGCTCCCGCTCCGTGAGTACGCGCGCGGCGGCCTGCCCGACCCGAAAGGCCAGCTCTCCGCTCAACGCCTCGCCGGCCACCCCGCGGATGCCATCGGTTCCAAACAATTTACCCATATCGTTTTTCCTCTCTGTCTTCAATCTCCACACCCCTGTGGCCCCGCCAAGGCCGCGCAGAGGCCCCAGGCGCGGCGCCGGCGCTCCATCTACAGTGTATGCGGCGCGCCCCCGGTTGTGCTTTGTGCCCAGCTGCCCGCGACGCCTCAGGGCAAGTCAATCTGTTCCTGGCCCCCATACGAAAAACCGCCCGGTTCCTGCCCCACGCAGGGAACGCCCAGATGCGCATAGGCGAGGCGGGTGGCGCAGCGCCCGCGCGGCGTGCGGTTGATGAACCCGAGCTGCAGCAAGAAGGGTTCGTATACATCCTCCAAAGTGATGGACTCCTCTCCGATACTGGCGGCCAGCGTGTCGAGACCCACAGGGCCGCCCGAAAAATTGCGGATGATGGCCGCGAGCATACGCCGGTCGACGGCGTCGAGCCCCATGCGGTCGATCTCCAGCATGGAGAGCGCGGCGTCCGCCACGGATTTTGTGATCACGCCGCCGGCCCGCACCTGGGCAAAATCGCGCACCCGCCGAAGGATGCGGTTCGCAATGCGCGGCGTGCCCCGCGAGCGGCGGGCGATCTCTGTCGCGCCGTCCTCCTCGATGGGGATGTCCAAGATAGACGCGCTGCGCCGCAGGATCTGCAAGAGTTCTTCCGGTGTGTACAGCTCCAGACGGAGGATGACCCCAAACCGGTCGCGCAGCGGCGCCGTGAGTTGTCCGGCCCGCGTCGTGGCGCCGATCAGCGTAAAGCGCGGCA
>JAIRML010000185.1 GCA_031258665.1 Oscillospiraceae bacterium
TTGGCCGCCTTCCACAACGCGAAGTCAAACGGGCTTTCCTTGCTCGCGTCCACCTCCACCCGCGCGCCGGCGGTGAGAGCGTCCAGCGACTGCTGGGAGAGTTTTCCATATTCTGGAAAGCTGCCCACGCGAAAATACACGCCGTCCGGCGCCCGGTAGGCGTGCCCCTTTTCGACCAGCCGGCCGATGAGCGCCCGGATGGCGTCCATGCTGTCGGTGGCGCGGGGCGCGACGTCCGGGTCGCGGACACCGAGCCCATGGGCGTCCACTTTGTACTCCTCAATATACCGCGCGGCGATCTCGTCGTACGAAACACCCTCCGCCAGCGCCTTGGCGATGACTTTGTCGTCGATGTCGGTAAAATTCTGCGTGAATGTCACCCGGTACCCCTTTTTCTCGAGGTGCCGGCGCAGCACATCGAACACGATGAGCGGACGGGCGTTGCCCACGTGGATCCGGTTGTATACCGTGGGGCCGCAACAATACACCAGGACGCGGCCGGGCGCGAGCGGAACGAATGTCTCCTTGCGGCGGGTCAGCGTGTTGTAGATCTCCATCTGTGTCTCCATGTGTGTTCCCCCTGTGTACCCCTTGTGGGCGCCGCGGTCCCGCCTTTGCGCGCGGCCCGCCGCCGGGGCGCCTCTTCATCGTATGCGCGCTACCGGGCGCTCTTCAGTACGTCGCGGTGACGCGCGACGTACACGACCCCCGACCAGATGGCTGCGGCCGCCATCAACCACACGGCCACGGCGTTCAGTGTGACCCCCGGCCAGGCCTCCACCTCACACCCCACATCCGTCAGTAAAAAGGCGATGCAGAGGATCTGCACCACAGTTTTGATCTTCCCGGCCCAGACGGCCGCAATGACGCGCCCCTCGGCCACGGCCACCATGCGCAGCGAGGTGACGAGAAACTCCCGCGTCACGATGATCATGGCCGCCCAAGCCGACATCTCGCCCCGCTGCACAAACACGAGCAGCGCGGAGGTCACGAGCAGCTTGTCGGCCAGCGGGTCCACAAATTTTCCAAAGTTGGTCACCTGGTTCATGCGCCTGGCCAGGTACCCGTCGACCGCGTCGGTGAGGCTCGCCACCATAAAAATGACCAGCGCAAGAAGGCCGGCGTAGGGAAAGGGTTTTAGCATGGCCCACATGAACACGGGGATCAGGGCGATGCGCGCCAAAGTGATGCGGCTGGCAACAGTCAAGACCTGTCAGTCCCTTCGTCGAAAGTCACCCGGACGCCTCTCGGGCATGTTTGAAAACCGGCGGGCGGGCATCCGCCGGTTCAGACGCCGCGGGCCTTCCCGAAGAGATCCCCTTCCAGCGTACCGGTGATACGCACCCGGACCATCTCCCCCTCCGGCACCCGGCCGCGGGCCGTAAAACACACTTTGCCGTCCACATCCGGGCTGTCGGCCCAGGAACGGCCGATGTGGCAGCCCGCATAGCGGTCGTACCCCTCTGTCAGCACCGTGAGGATGCGTCCTTGCAGCGCGGCGTTGAAGTCGTCCATGATCTCCGTCTGTATCTCCGTCACAATCTCGGCACGGCGTTTTCTGACCTCTTCGGGCACCTGATCCGGCATCTCGGCCGCCGGCGTGCCCTCTTCCATCGAGTAGGAAAACACCCCCGCCCGCTCCATCCGGGCCGCGCGCAAAAAGGCGCACAACTCCTCAAACTCCGCCTCGCCCTCGCCGGGCAGACCGACGATCAGCGATGTGCGCAGCACAAGGTCCGGGATGCGCGCGCGCAGCGTCTCGATCAGCGCCTCGATGTCGCGCCGCGTACCCCGTCGGTTCATCGCCGCGAGCAGCTTGTCGCTGATGTGCTGGAGGGGGATGTCCAAATATTTGACAATCTTTTCCTCCCGGGCAATTCGCTCGATCAGGGCGTCGTCCACCGCGTCCGGGTAGAGGTAGTGCAGCCGCAGCCAGTGCAGCGGCTCAATGCGGCACAGCTCGTCCAGCAGCGCCGGTAGCCGGCGTTCGCCGTATAGATCTAGGCCGTAACGCGTCGTGTCCTGCGCGACGAGGATGAGCTCCTTGGCGCCGCGCGCCGCCAGCCACCGCGCCTCCTCGACGACCGACTCCATCGGGCGGCTGCGAAACGGCCCGCGCAGCGTTGGGATCACGCAATACGCGCAGCGGTTGTCGCAGCCCTCGGCCACCTTGAGGTACGCCGTGTGGACAGGCGTCGTCACAAGCCGCGGCGTGTTGAGCGGCTCCTCGGCCAACGCGCCAAAATACACGGGCGTCTTGCCCTGAAGCGCCTCGCACAGCACCTCCCGAATCTCGTGGAAGCTGCCGCAGCCAAGGAGCCCGTCCACCTCCGGCAGCTCCTCTTGCACCTCGCCGCGGTACCTCTCCACCAAGCAGCCCGCCACCAAAATCTTGCCCAGCTTGCCCGCGCTCTTCAGCGCCGCCATCTCTAAAATTGTCTCGATGGCCTCTCGCTTCGCGCTCTCGATGAACCCGCAGGTGTTGACCACCACCACATCGGCGCCGGACGGTTCCGGCACGACGCGGCAGCCCATGTTGGAAAGCAGCCACAACATCTGTTCGCTGCTGACCAGGTTTTTGGCACACCCGAGCGACACCATGGCGACTTTCGGCCCGTTCAAGGCAGTCTCTCCTCTTCGTCCGCCGCCCGCATCAGCCCGGCATGGATGTCGTCCCAGTCAAACCCTTTGCGGTAGAGCGTATCGGCGGCCCATCGGCGCCGGTTGTCGTCGAGCGGCCCGTCCAGCGACAGGCGCGCCAAAAAGGTGTCGATCACCTCCTCGGGCGGCGGCGCCTGTACCAGAGCGGCCTCGACCGTCTCCGTGTCCACCCCCCGGCGGCGCAGCTCCCGTCGGATCCGATGGGGGCCGCAGCTCCGCACCGTGTACGATTGCACCAGCGCCTCGGCATATCGTCCGTCATCCAGATACCCGAGCGAAAGCAGCCACTCGACCGCCTCACGCGCGCGCTTTTCGGAAAACCCTCGCTCCACCAGTTTGCCAAGCAACTCCCGCGTGCCGTAAGCCCGGCGGCCGAGCAAACGCAACGCCGCCTCGCGGGCGGACGCGTCTGGCAAGCCAGCCGCGCGCTTCGAGTGGGGAGATTCACACACCCGAACGCACCTCTTTCTCAATCTTCTTCGTCGATCTCCTCGTCAACCGACACTTTGACGCCCTTGCCCGCCGGCGTCAGCGCGCGGCCGGTCTTCTTGCCGCCCGCCTTTGTCATGACAAGCGACTGGGCATTGGCCCGAATGCCCTCTTCGATCTCCGCGGCCAGCTCGGGGTGCGCGTCGAGGTAGGCGCGCGCATTGTCGCGGCCCTGCCCCAGCCGGACTTCCCCGCAGGAG
>JAIRML010000191.1 GCA_031258665.1 Oscillospiraceae bacterium
CACGCGGTACTTGGCTTCCGCGGCGGCGGGGATCTTCAGTGTGATCGTGAGCGACGGGGCGAGTTTCGCCCTGTCGGCGCCGTCCGTGCCGGTGGCGATCGTGCCCAGAGAATCGGACGCGGCGCCCTCTTTGCTCAACAAAAGTATCTCTTGGCATCTGGCGCTTTTCGCGCTTATACCAAGGCTCAGTTCTTTTGACGCGTCGGCCATGTCCATGGCCTTGACGGCATGGGAAATGTCTGTCTTGATCCGTCTGCCGTCTATTGTCGCGTCGCTGGCAGGGGTGCCGCTGGCCTGCAAACTGGTTGTGTCACTGGCGGTCCTGGCGGGGTTGAACGCTTGCGATTCCTCAATGATAACACCGGGCGTTACGGTCTCGGTCCCTATCGAATAGGTGCGGGGATAGAAAACGGCTTCGCCGCCTGAGGTGTCTGTCATTTCGTTCCATGACAGGCTGCTTTCGGTCCAGTCATTTGTGACGGCCCTTACGCGCAATCTCTCGTCATCGCCGTTTCTGTCGGCATATCTTCTTCCAAAAAGAGTCAGACCAAGCTCGGCCTTGACCTCCGCCGCCGCCGATATATCGGCCCACTGCGCATCGGTAAACGCAAATTTTAACAGCGCCGTTTTTCCGTCCACCGGGTCCCCGAGCTGCAGTTCACCGAATGGACCGTAAACCGCGTCATTCACGGCGGCGCCGGTACCGTTTGGCCTTTGTACCCTCATGTAAACCGCGCTGCCGTAGTTCGCGCTTTTGCTGGAGGCATTCCAGCCCTCAACGTGGGCGTCGTCTGAAAGATCCACGGTGAAGGTTTTTTCTTCCAGAACCACCGGCGCCCCCAGCGTGAGCCTGAGGGTTGGCGCCATGTCAGCCGCGGCGTTATTGAGAGCCGCGGCGCCCTCCTTGCTCACGAAAAATGTCTGCTGACAACCGTCGTCGTCCGCGCTCACGGCGAGACTCAAGGTGTTTTCGCCTTTCGGCGCCGCTTTGACAATCGCGGTGATGTCAGTTGTGATTTTGGCGCCGGAAACCGCGGCGTTGGCGTTTAGACTGTTATGGCCGTTGTAACTGGGATTTTGCGAGTATCCGCCGGATTGAGGATTAAACGGCGGGGAAGAGCGCGCGAGAAGCCCCGTGCCGTCCTCTTTGGGGGCGCCAAGCGCTTCAGTCGCCACGGCATAGAGGCCGTTGGCCGCGTCCCTTGCGTAGCTCCCTGAAATCATGCTCCCGGCGGCGGCGGTGATGGTGGCGCTGGCTGCGCCGTCGCCCTCGGTCCAATTGTTCCCAACAGACCGCACAATCAGGTTCTGGCTGGTACTGCGAGCGGCATTTCTTCTGCCCATATGGGTCAAAACAAGCTCGGCCTTTTCCACCCTGGCCAGTTGGTCGTCGGTCAGGCCGGCAAACTTGAGATACACCGTATTGCCGTCTCCGGGCTGCGACAATTCGCCGAACCGCCCGTACACGCTGTCATTCGAGGCGTCGGCGGCGTCGGCGTTGGGCCTGCAGACTTTTAAGATCCACATGCCGCCATAGTTGTTGGCGTCTTGGGTGCTCCACATCTGAGTGTGGGCGTCTTCGCTGGCAGATATGCTGACGACGTCCAAGTCGTCGGCCCGCACCACCGGCGTGGCAACGAGCGGGAACATGGCCAGAAGCAGTATCGACGCAAGGGTCAAACTGAAAAACTTACGGACTTTCATACGATCTCTTCCTTCCTCTATATCATGTATCTTACTGCCGCGAAGCGGCAGCAAAAAACAAGAATTTGGGTTGTGGGTTGCAGGCGCAACCCACGTTGGTCGGGGTTACACGGCGGCCCAATCGCGCAAAAACAGACGGGCAGGCAGTCGATATACTTCATTGTACTACACACAAGTTGCAAAGTCAATGGTAGAATGAAATGTTTTTGTGCATTTCTCACAAAAACATCTGCCGGATGGGGCGCCGGGAGATTTTTTTGCTTGACAAGCGCGGCGAGATGTGTTTTAATTGAACACATAGTAATCATATATATATAATATGAAAACAGGCCGACTACAACAACAGAGGCGTGCGGACAAAGGGACGCCTCTGTTTTTTTGGCCGGCGGAGAGGAGAGATGGGGATGAGACAACGCGCTTTGACCGGCGCGGCCTATGTGGCGCTGGGCGCGCTGATCGCCCTGGGGCCGCAGTTTGTGTTTGCCATTTGCGATCAGACGGAGCACGGCGTCACCACCTGTTTCTGGACGGCGCGCGCGGAACTCGGGGTCGGCGGCGCGGCGGCGGCGCTGGGTCTGTTGGTGATCCTGTTGGGGCGAACGCCGGGCGTGTGCGCCGGGCTTTCCGCCGCCTTTGCCGTAAACGGCGTGCTGGCGCTGCTGCTGCCGGATGTCCTGATCGGCGTCTGCGAGCACCCGCACATGGCCTGCCGTCTCGCGACGCTGCCGGCGCTGAATCTCATCGGCGCGCTGGCCGCGCTGCTGGGCGCGGCGAACGCCGCGCGGCTTTTGAAAAAATCGGGCAAAGGGGGCAAAACAGATGGCGACCGGGCGTAAACTGACCCCGTTTGTGATCGCGCGCCAAAACATGAGGCGCCGCCCCTTCCGTACCTTTTGTCTCATGGGTCTTGTGGCGCTGCTCGCGTGCGTGCTCTCCGCGGGGTCACTGCTCACCTTCGGCCTGCGCAGCGGGCTGCGCAGCATATCCGATCGGTTGGGGGCGGACCTCATGCTCGTGCCCCGCGGCTATGAGCAGAGCACCGAGGGCGCGCTGCTGCGGGGGGAGCCGAGCACATTTTATCTCGACGGCGCGCTGGCCGCGGCGCTCGCGGAGACAGACGGTCTGGTCCGCGTCTCCCCGCAGCTCTTCATTGCGACGCTCGACTCCGACCACTGCGCGTTCCCCGTCCAGCTCATCGGCTACGACCCGGGCACCGACTTTGTCATTGCCCCGTGGCTGGCGCGCGCTCTGCCCGGCGGGCCGGCCGACGGAGAGATCGTGATCGGGCACAGCGTCTCGGCGCGCGTGGGGGAGGAACTGCTGTTCTTCAGCCAAAAGTACAGGGTTGCTGGCCAGCTGGAGCGGACCGGGATGGGGTTTGACACCTCGGTCTTTATGAATATGGGTACGGCCCGGGCGACGCTGGAGGAATATGTCTATTACACCGGCGCGGAGATCCCGGACAGGGCGCGCGCGGTTTCGACGCTGACGGCCGATGTGGACGCGGCCCGCACCACGCCCCAGGAGGTCGCCCGGAAGATCCGCGATGTCTACCGAAATGAGGGCGTCGGCGTGATCCTGACCCAGGCGATGATCGGCGGCATCTCCGACAGCCTGAACGCCTTCCTCACGGTGGTCGCCGCGCTTGTCGCGGTTTTGTGGCTGCTGGCCGCCGGCGTTTTGATGTTGATGTTCTCCGTCACGCTGCACGAGCGAAGGCGGGAGTTTGGCCTCTACCGGGCGCTCGGCGCCACGCGCGGCCGCCTTGTCCGCATTGTCCTGACAGAGTCGTCCCTCCTCAGTTTGGCGGGCGCCTGCGCCGGCGTCGCGCTGCTCTGCCTCCTCCTCTTCCCCTTCCAACCCCTCATTGCCCGGTCGGTGGCGGCGCCCTATCTGCAGCCCTCCGCCGCCGCGGCGGCGGCGCTGCTGGGCGCCAGTCTGCTGCTCTCATTTTTGACGGGCCCGCTGGCGTCCGCCCGCGCCGCGGCGAGCATCGGGCGGGTCGCCGCCCACGCCGCCGTGCGGGGGGGAGAGTGAAATTGTAAATTTACAATTTACAATTGTGAATGCAGCGACCGCCCACGCCGCCGTGCGGGAGGAGGGTGAATTGATAAATTCACAATTTACAATTGTAATGCCTCATCCGCCCACGCCGCCGTGCGGGGGTTGCGTTTACCTTGGCAGCTGGCCGGGTGGCGCCGGGTATGAAGTTTTTGAAGCCGCCCCCTTGACAGACGGCGGCGAAGGGCGTATGATAGAACACAAGGAAAACATATAATACATATATAAATAGTAAGTAA
>JAIRML010000224.1 GCA_031258665.1 Oscillospiraceae bacterium
AGTGTCAGATCCTTCAGCACGTCGGGCGTGTATTCATCCGTCGTCAGCGACGGCGGCGGATCGTCCGCGCCCGAACCCCACGCGGATGGGGCCGGACCCATGTCGAAATCAATCGTGTGGTTGCCCTGGAACGCGCTCATCTCGAAATAGGCCTTGGTATGCGCCTGCCCGTCGAGTTTGACGCCCTGCACATATTTGTTTGCCTTGCTGTTGTTCGGGGCGTTGACAACGATCACATCGCCGTTGTCGCGGGTGATGGTCGCCTTTTTGAACAGCGGCGCGCCGATGGCGAACGTGCCGTTGCCCATGCTGACCGGATAGATGCCCAGCGCCGACAGAACATACCAGCAGGACATCTCGCCGTTGTCCTCGTCGCCCAAGTACCCCTGCCCAATGTCCTGGCCGGCGTACATGCGATCGAGTATGTCGCGCACAAGCGCTTGGGTCTTATACGCCTGCCCGGCGAACAGGTACATATAGGGGATGTGGTGGCTCGGCTGGTTGTTGAATCCGAACTGCCCGAGCTTGCCCTCCCGGGATTCGTAGCCCTCGTGCAAAGACCCGTACTCGCCCATGTCGAGGCCGTTGGTGGCGATCGTCGCGTCGAGTTTGGCGCCCAGCGCCTCCCTGCCGCCCATGATGTTCGCCAAACCTTGCGCGTCCTGCGGGGCGTACGTCGCGTAGTTCCAGCCGTTTTGCTCCGTGCTGCCCCATCTCCACTTCAGCGGGTCGTAGGTGGAGGCGGACGGAACCAGCGCGCCGCCGATGCCGCTCGACCCTTGCGTCCTGCCCTTGAAGAACCCAACGGATGTGTCGTAGAGGTTCACATAGTTGCGCGCGCGGTTGAGATAGTAAACGGACTCGTCGTTGTACCGTTTCCATGCGGCGGACCCGGGCGTCTCCCGGTCGCGCAGCGCGGCGGCCATGTGGCCGATGCCGAAGTCGTTGATATAGCCCTCGAGAGACCACGACATGTTTTCGCCCGACCCTGTCGAACCGGCGTAGGTGTACCCGTAGAACATATTCGTATCGGAATTCGCGCGGCCGGCATACGGCGAGGAACCGTTCGCCTGGTACGCCGACGCGTTTTTCAGCGCGGATTTGTACGCGTTCAGATGGTCAAATTGGACGCCGCGCATGATGGAGTCGCCAAAAATGACGTCGGAGCTTGTGCCGACCATCGAGTTTGTGCCGGCGGGCGCTATCCAGCGCGGAAGGGAGCCATTGTCGAGGTAGTGCTGCACAAGGCCGTCGAGCAGCTCGGTGTCTTTGCGCGGCAGGAGCAGCGCGTATGTCGCCCATGTCGTGCGGTATGTGTCCCAGAACCCGTTGTTGTAATACAGCTTACCGGACTTTACCGTTGGGGCGGCCGTACTGCCGCTGTACGGCGAGGCGTAGCGCCAGTCGGGCGCCTCGTTGGTGCCGGTGTTTTCGCTGAGGTTGTTCGGGTACATGAAACCGCGGTAGAGGTTTGAATAGAATGTGACATTCTGCTCGTAGGTCGCGCCCTCGATCTTCACCGTGCTCAGCTTTGCGTTCCACTCGGCCAAGGCCTTGGCGCATATTGTGTCGAAGCTGTCGGAATCGGGGATTTCAAGCGCCAGGTTCTTTTTGGCCTGGTCCGCGCTCAAAAAGCTGGTCGCAACCTTGAGCTCGACGACCGTCGCGCCGTCCGGCCCGTTGCCAAGGTCGGCGAAACTCGCCACGCCCTGGTTGGAATTGGCCGCGATGTTGTAATGGCTGGACGGAACCGCGGAGAACACGCCGTAGACATACATGCGGCGCATACCGTTGGACGCGTGATCTGAATATGTGGCAAACGCGCTGCCGTCATAGGTGATGTTCGCGGCGGCTGTCGTGAGCTGGCTGTTGCCCGACGAAAGCAGAACATTCCGATGCGCGCTGCCCGCCGGAAATGTGAAGCGGATGACGGCGGCGTGATCGGTCGGGGTCACTTCCACTTTGACGCCGGGGGCTCTGCCGCCGTCTGTGTCGAGGGTCACGCCGTAATAGTGCGCGTGCGCCACTTCATTGTCGTGCCGGAACGTCGTGCCGCGGCCGCTGACGGCGGTGGACGCTGTCCCGGTCGAGGTGACGTTTGTCACGGAGTCCGCGCCAAACTGATAGGTGCCGCGCTCGCCGATCCAGTGGGAGGGCTCGTGGCTGATCTGGATGTTGCGGAACGTGTTCGACGACTGCGTCCAGTGGTACGGGTCGGACCCGCTGTTCGCCGTCGCCGGGCACCAGAAATTGAAACCAAACGGCCACGTGACGGCAGGCACCGTGAGACCGCGTGAGAACCCGGAGTCGTTGTTTGTGCCGCGCAGGATGTTTGTGTAGTCCGCCAGGTTCGTGACGACGGGATCATCCGCGCGGTAGATGGAGATGTCGTCGAAGTATGTCGAAACATTCTTGCCCGGCGTCCCGCCGTTCTTCTCGAAACCGACGATGATCCCGCTGATGGTCTTGCCGCTGGCGACAGCGCCGATATTGCTCAGAATCCGCAGCCACTGGTTGGTGTCCATCATCTTGGACTCGCCCTGGGCGGCGGGGGAAACAACCGTCCCGTACTGGTCGGTGGCGCCGAGATCCTTGAGGCGCGTGCCGTCTGAGAACGCGAGGTCGACAGACGCGTACATGCTTGTATACTCATAGTCGTAGTTCGTGACGGACTGGCCGCCGACGTTCGGCAGCACCATGTAGGACAACCGGGTGTTCGGATACACCTGGATGTCAAGCCCGCTGTAGATCGCCGTGTAGCTGGACGCGTTTTCCGCCGTCTTTGTGCCGTTCACAGCGAGGGACGCCGCGCCTGTCCAACCCTTGCCGCTGGCGCCGCCGCCCCATATGCTGGAAGGGCCTGTCGTCGTTTGCGGGTAGAGGTAATCCGTCGTGCCGCTGAAGCCGGACGTCAGGATGTGGTCGCCCAGCCCGAAGCCCGAGAACTGGATCGTGGACGAAGCGGTCGCGCCGCCGTCTTGGTTCGCGTTGTTGCGCTGCGTGACCGTCAGCCTGAAATATCGATAGGATTCGGCGTTGTCCATCGCGAACATTTTCATCTCTTGGTTGCCGTTCCATGTCATGTTGGCGCGCGCGTCGAGTTCGACCCAGTTGGTGTTGTCGTTTGACGCGGAAATCGTCCACGCGCGCAGCGTCCGCGAGACATAGCTGGCGTCGTCGTTCGCGCCCTGGATGTAGTAGGCTTTGGGCGCGATCGCGGAGGAAAACTGGAATGTGAACGTCAGCGGCAGCGCGTTGCCGCTCGTCGAGCAAAATTTTGTGCCCGCGTCGCGGTCCACCAGGGTCGTCGGGCCTTCGCTGCCGCTTGTGGAGGGCGCCCCTCCCGTGGCGTTTGTCACGGAAATCGGGTTCGCGCCCTGATAGTTTGTGAACTCGCCGATCAGCGTCCGCGTGATCGTGCCCACCCCCGTCACGCCCGAAGAAGCGACGGGAAGGATGTCGATCACGGGATCTCCGGTTTCAAACGATGTGTAAAAACTGTCCGACGCGGCGAACGCGGGCGGGGACACCCCCAGGGAAGCGGACAGGACAATGGCAAGCGCCAGAAAATGAGAAAGTATGCGTTTCATGGGACATGTTTCCTCCTCACTTCAATGCTTCTTTAAAATGAATGGTCTGCTAAACGGTCAAGCCCTTTCTGCGTTTGAAAGACGTGTGGGGGGCGGCACGGAGACGAGAAGGAACGCGCCCTCCCCTTCTAAAAAAAAGCCGGCGCGGCCGCTGGGCACGAAGACGCAGTTTCCTTTGCGCACGCCGAGGGACCCCGCCGGGCCGCGCAGGGATGCGCGCCCCTCAACGCACAGGACACACAGAAAGCTATCTTCATCCATATTTTTCCTGTATGAGCCGTTCAAATCCAGGCGATCCGCGACAAAGTAGGGCGTTGCGGCCAGCCGCCGACACCGATAGCCGGCTGCCTCTTCCCAAACTGGCGGGGCAGGCATGCGTTCGGGAGGCGCCGAGGCCCGCAGCGAGGCGACATCCAGCGCCTTGCCGATATGCAGCGGCCTTTCCCGGCCGCTCGCGTCTTTTCGCCCGTAATCGTACACACGGTAGGTGGAATTGGAGTTTTCCTGGATCTCCGCCAGCACAATGCCGGCGCCTATCGCGTGGAGGGTGCCGGCCTCGATCACAAACACATCGCCGCGCCGCACATGGCACGGGCGAAGGATCTCTGTGACGGTTCCGTCCGCCAGGCGCGAACACAGCTCCTCTTTCGTGACATCCCGTCGAAGCCCATAATACAGGAATGCCCCGGGGCCATGATCTAAAATCACCCACATCTCCGTCTTGCCGGGCTCCCCCTCCACGCGGTAAGCATATGTATCGTCCGGGTGCACCTGCACCGAGAGGGGTTGTTTGGCGTCGATGAGCTTGACGAGGATGGGGAAGGCGGCATATCCGCGGCAGTTCGCCCCAAGCAGGTCCGGATACGCCCGCGCAAAAACGTCAAACGAAGTGCCCGCCATAGCGCCGCTGGCGATCACGCAGCAGCCGTCTCTGTGAGCCGACAGTTCCCAGCTCTCCGCCACAACGGGGAGATTTGTCTCTTTTCCGTAGTCGCGCCGCAAGGCGCTGCCGCCCCAAAGATAGTCTTTGAACGCGGGCCGCAGTAAAAAAGGCTGCATCTAAAAGCCCCCCTATACCGCCTCTTCTAACGTGGGCTGCCCCCCTAGCCCACAACCAAAATACTTGTTTTTTGTTGCCGCTTCGCGGCAACAAGGTACTATGGGGATCGGTTCAGAATGTCCGCGTTGAGACCGCCGGAAAAATTGCACCGGCCGCGCCGGCGGATACTCTTGTCATCAAAAGAAAAATATGATAGAATTTAGTAACTTACGGCCGCGAAGCGGCCATAAAAAACGAGAATTTGGGTTGTGGGCTGCAGGGGCAGCCCACGTTGGTACCTTATGGCCGCGAAGCGGCCATAAAAAACAAGAATTTTTTGGGAACAGATCCCATCCGCGGTTTGCGGAATTCATTTCCGCAAACCGCACCCCGCGAGGCGCCTCAGCGCCTCGATCCAACCCCCGTGTTGTTGAAAAACAAAGTTTTTCAACAAATAAACG
>JAIRML010000032.1 GCA_031258665.1 Oscillospiraceae bacterium
GCCGCGGCCCTCGGCTGCACCGCCGACATGATGGACAGGGCCGCCGCCCTGCTGGAGGTCGGCGCGGACGCGCTGGTGCTCGACTCGGCGCACGGGCATTCCAAGGGCATTTTAGACGCCTTGCAGGCGCTGAAGGCGCGCTGGCCGGAGGCCCAGCTCGTGGCCGGCAACATAGCGACCGCCGAAGGCGCGCGCGCGCTGTGCGAGGCCGGCGCCGACGCCGTCAAAGTGGGGATCGGGCCGGGCTCCATCTGTACGACGCGCGTGGTGGCCGGCATCGGCGTGCCGCAGATCACCGCCATCTACGACGCGGCCTGTACGGCCCAGCAGTACGGCATCCCCGTCATTGCCGACGGCGGCATCCAGTACTCGGGCGACATCGTCAAGGCGCTGGCCGCCGGCGGCGACGTCGTGATGATCGGCTCGCTGTTCGCCGGCTGCGAGGAGGCCACGGGCGACAACGAGATCTACCAGGGCCGCCGGTTCAAGGTCTACCGGGGCATGGGCTCCATCGGCGCCATGCAGCAGTCGAAGGGGAGCCGCGACCGTTACTTTCAAGAGGAAAACAAGAAGCTGGTGCCCGAGGGCGTCGAGGGGCGCGTGCCCTACAAGGGGCCCGTCTCCGAGGTGGTCTACCAGTTCACCGGCGGCGTCAGGGCCGGCATGTTCTACTGCGGCGCGCCGAACATCCCCCACCTCCAGCGGCACGGGCGCTTCATTTCCATCACAGGCGCCGGCCTGCGCGAAAGCCACCCCCACGACATCTACATCACCAAAGAGGCCCCCAACTATACGCCAAGCTCACTCTGACGGGTTTGTTTTTACGGGTTTTTGTGATGGCATGTGCGGCATGTCATCACAAAAAATCCTATGGTACGCCCAGCTCGCTTTGACGGATTCGCTTTGACCAAACTACGCCGGCGCCCTGTGGCGGTGTTCGGCTTCGCGAGGTGACCCCATGGGATACGCGCCGGAGCAGCAGGCGTATGTGGCCCGCCTGCGAGCCCTGTTCGGAGGCGCCGACGCGCCCCCGCTCGCATTTGTGGACACATATGGCTGCCAACAAAACGAGGCCGACTCCGAGCGTCTGCGCGGCATGCTCTTTGAGATGGGCTGCGGCTTTACGACGCGTGAAGAGGAGGCGGACCTCATCGTCATCAACACCTGCGCCGTGCGGGAGCACGCCGAGATGCGGGTACTGGGCAATGTGGGCGCGCTGATCCACACGAAGCGAAACAAGCCGCGCCAGCTCATCGCGCTGTGCGGCTGTATGATGCAGTCGCCCGAGGTGGTGGAGAAGGTCCGCCGCTCGTACCGGCACGTCGACCTCGTCTTTGGCCCCCACGCGCTGCCGCGCTTCCCGGAGCTTCTCTGGCGCGCGCTGGCGCGCACGGGGCGTATCTTCGACAGGGACGAGGGCGGCGGGCCGCTCACCGAGGGGCTGCCGGTCTACCGCGCCGCGCCGCCGCGGGCCTGGGTGTCCATCATGTACGGCTGCGACAACTTCTGCTCCTACTGCATCGTGCCCCATGTGCGCGGGCGGGAACGCAGCCGGTCGCCGGAGGCCGTGCTGGAGGAGGTCTTCTCCCTGGTCCGGGGCGGCTACACGGAGCTCACGCTGCTCGGGCAAAACGTCAACTCCTACGGCAAAGGGCTCGCCCCGCCCACCGACTTCGCCGCCCTGCTGGCGTCGGTCTGCCGGGTCCCCGGGGATTTCACCGTCGGGTTCATGACCTCCCACCCCAAGGACGCGACGTGTCGTATGCTCGACGTGATGGCGGAAAATCCCAAAATCCGGCGCCATCTGCATCTGCCGTTTCAGTCCGGCAGCGACCGGATTTTGCGGGCGATGGGCCGCGGCTACACCCGGGCGTCCTACGAACGGCTCATAGACGACGCCCGCGCCCGGATGCCGGACCTCAACCTGACGAGCGACGTGATTGTGGGGTTCCCCGGGGAGACCGAAGCGGACTTTGCCGATACGCTGTCGCTGCTCGCGCGCGTCCGGTTTCACAACCTCTTCACGTTCATCTACTCCAAGCGCCCCGGCACCCCCGCCGCCGACCTGCCGGACGACACGCCGCCCGCCGTCAAACGCGAACGCATGGCCCGGCTCCTGGCGCTGCAGCGCCAGCTGTCAGCGGGGGAGAGAGCCAACGGAAAGGGAACAGGATAGGGAATGCGGCCAATCATCCTGTCGTGCAGGAATATTTAGGGCTTTGGAAAGAAGTGAAATCGCTTTTGGAATCTGTGCATAGTTGAGCCAACGTGGGTTGCCTGTGCAGCCCACGTTGGAACGCGCACAGCGAACGAAAAAACGCCGTGCGCGTTTTTTCGTTCGCTGCTGTCAAACATCACAACTGCACAGACGTGATTTTACTGCAAAAATACAATGAAGTCAAGGCTTGGCTGAAGATTGATCAAGGAGGTATCCGCCATCAAACGAACAGTTTCACCGCCGAGAGCGGTCGTACTTAGCTTTGCCGGGATCATCCTTGTCGGCGCGTTGCTGCTGTCATTGCCTGCGGCGAGCGCAAGCGGTGTCAGCGCAGGATTTTTCGACGCCCTGTTCACGTCCACGTCTGCCGTGTGCGTGACGGGGCTTGTCGTGCTTCAAACCTCGACCGCTTGGAGCATCTTCGGCAAACTGGTCATACTCGCGCTGATTCAACTCGGCGCGCTCGGCATACTCACGATTATGACGCTCGGACTGACAATCCTCAAACACCGCGTGTCGCTGAGAACAAGCCTTGTTATCGGGGCGCAGTTCAATCAGGACAGCGTCGGAGGTATGGCGGAGCTTGTGCGGCACGTTGTCCGCGTGACGCTGATTATCGAGGGTGTCGGTGCGGTTCTGCTTGCCGCCGCGTTCTTTGTTGGCGGTGCGGCTGACTTGCCGCATTCGCTTTGGTATGGAATATTCCACTCCGTGTCGGCGTTTTGCAACGCGGGGTTTGACATATTGGGCAGTGACAGTTTAACGCCTTTCCGCGATAATGCCGTTATCTGCGGCGTAATCTCTCTGCTGATTATTTCGGGCGGGATTGGCTTTCCCATGTGGTCGGAGCTGTTGAAACTCGGCAAAAAGTCTGACCTCACGCTCAAAATACGGTTTCGCAGACTGTCGCTTCACGCAAAACTTGTGCTGACCGCAACCGCCGCATTGCTTGTCGTCGGCACTATTCTGTTCTACCTGTTTGAGTGGGACAACCCGAACACGCTCGGCGATATGAACTTCGGGCAAAAGCTGTCCGCCGCGTGGTTTCAGTCGGTTTCGCTCAGGACGGCAGGGTTCAACACGGTTGACCAAGCGGGGCTTATGGGCGTGTCTAAGTTCTTCTCCTGCGTGTTAATGCTAATCGGCGGCAGTCCCGCAGGAACAGCGGGAGGGCTAAAAACCGTCACGGCGGGCGTGATTTTTGCGGCTGTCGCGTCGGCGCTTCGCGGAGAGAAAGATGTAAGCGCATACGGCAGAACGCTCCCGACTGGTATTCTGCAAAAGGCTCTGACGGTCGTTTTCACAATGCTTGCGGTGGTGGGCGTGTCGTCTGCGATACTGGCCTTTACCGAACCACAGGTTCACTACCTTGACCTGCTGTTTGAGGCTTGCTCCGCCGCCGGGACGGTCGGCATGTCTGCGGGCGTTACATCGCAGTTGTCGCTTATGGGCAGGGTCGTAATCATTCTGTGTATGTTTATCGGGCGGCTGTCGCCTGTGACGGTGGTAGTCGCGCTTAATATAAAATCACGCTCGGTTGTCGGCGGACGCAAGTTCCCCGATGAGCGGGTAATTATCGGATAGGAGCGGAAAAATGGCAAAGAAAAGCATTCAGAAACTCAAAAGCAAAAGTGTCGCCGTGTTGGGGCTTGGACGGTTTGGTGTCGGCGTTGTTAGAACGCTTGCGGCGCAGAACGTTGACATACTCGCGTTTGACAAATCCGAAAGCCGTTTGCAGGAAGTAGCGGGCATAGTCACCCACGCCGTGTGCGGCGACGCTTCGGACGAGGCTGTACTTAAATCGCTTGAACTTGCGAACTATGACGCTGTTGTCATCGCAATCACCGAGGACTTTGAGTCGGCGCAGGTCGCCGCA